>PMLI01000293.1 GCA_003158835.1 Acidimicrobiaceae bacterium | reverse complement strand
CAACCACCTCAGACGGCCCAGTCGGGTCGGACGGCGGGGGGAGCTGACGAGGCCCCTACTCAGAGAAAGGCTTGACGGCGGGAGCGGACCGGAGTACCGTAAGACGCGCCTGAGCAAAGCGGTTTGCACAAAGCGGTTTGTGCGCCACTGGATGCAGACAAGGTTCCTCCGGAAAGCAGGTCGCTATGGGGACGACAGGCCGCGTTCGCATTTACGAAGTAGCCGCACACGTGGGCGTCTCACCCACGACGGTTTCTGCCGCGATCACGGGCAAACGCCCCGTGGCGGAGGCAACCCGCCAGCGCATCGAGCAGGCCATAGAGGAACTCGGCTATAGGGCTAACGCGAACGCCAGGGCGCTGGCATATGGGAGCAGCGGGACCATCGCCCTCTTGATCCCCTCGCTCGAGAAGTCTCTCTCGCAGATAGAGCTCGAGTTCGTCGCCAGCGTGGCCGAGGCGGCGAGATCGCGCGAGTACGACGTGCTCGTGTCGTTCTCCGGGGACGACGAACTTGCGCTGTCCCGATTAATCGACGAGCGGCGGGCGGACGGGATCGTCCTGCTCGAAGTGTTCCTGGACGATTTTCGCGTCGAACGTCTCCGGGCACTGGGGTTCCCCTTCGTTGCCATCGGGCGGACCGCCAGACCGAGTGGGATCGACTGGGTCGACATCGACTTCGAAAGGTTGCAATGGTCGCTCGTGAGCGGCCTCGTCGCGCTCGGGCACAGGCGCATCGCCCTCATCAGCGGCCCCTACGACCTCTTGAAAAGGCGTTATGCCCCGCAGCACAGGACCCATCGAGCCTTCAAGAGCGCCTGCACCAAGCTCGGCGTCCAGGGGGACATCCTGTACTGCGAGCGCAACGCCGAGGCGGGCCTCCGGCGTACCGCGGAGCTACTCGCCAACGACAAAATGCTCACCGGCCTCGTGGTTGTCAACGAACTGGCATTGCCTGGCGTCTACCGGGCGGTTGCGGAAGCGGGCCTGCGTATGCCAGAGGACGTGTCCGTGATCGGGCAATGCGACAGCAAGTGGTCGACGTTCCTCGTCCCTCGCTTGACGGCGGCCCAGTTCCCATCTATTGAAATGGGTCGGGCTGCGGTCGAGATCCTGGCCGATCGTCTTGCCGACAGGGCCCTGGCGCGGCGCGGCCGCTTGATCCTACCGACGATCGTCGCCGGTGAGTCGACCGGGCCCGCCCGGGTAGCTGGCTCCCCTGAGCGGCGAACGCGGCGGGCTCAGGGCCACAGCACGGCAGGCCACGCCCGACAGTAACAAAGGCGACACGAAGGAGGCTCCTCGCCTTGGGCCAATTTGTAGCACATTCATACGGCTTCACATGGGCCCAAGACCGGGAACGGGCCCGGGTGGAGGCCTGGGGCCCCAATAGCCTGCGAGTCCGGGCGACCATCAGGGGCGATGTCATGGACCTGCCCGGTAGCGCGCTCCTGGACCAGGCCAGTGGAGGAACGAAGGTCCAGGTCCTGGAAGAGATGGCACGCGTGCAAAACGGCGAGCTCGTCGCCGAGATGTCCCGCTCCGGTCGCCTCCGTTTCCTTCGCAGTGACGGCGGTGAGCTCTTCGCCGAGCACCTGCCCCACTTCTCCGCCCCCCCTCAGCGCCGGTACCTACCCGTCGGAGGGGACCTTCATCAAACTGAAGTGCTCTTCGATGCCCCCGCCGGCGAGCGCGTCTACGGCCTCGGTCAACACCAGCACGGCCTGTTGGACCAGAAGGGGGCCGTCATCGATCTCGTGCAACGGAACACCGAAGTCTCCATCCCCTTCGTCCTGTCCAGCCGAGGCTACGGGTTCCTTTGGAACCATCCCGGTGCCGGCCGGGTGGAACTTGCCCAGAACCACACGAGGTGGGTGGCCGACGCGGCAAGACAGATCGACTATTGGGTCACCGCCGGCGCCAACCCCACCTGCGTGCTCAGCCAATACGCGGCCGCGACCGGCCTGCCCCCGATGCTGCCGGAATGGGCGTCGGGCTTCTGGCAGTCAAAGCTGCGCTACCGGACCCAGGACGAGCTGCTCGGGATAGTCCGAGAGCACAAGCGTCGCGGGCTGCCGCTATCTGCCATCGCCATCGATTTCTTCCACTGGACGCGTCAGGGCGAGTGGGAGTTTGACGAGCGCGAGTGGCCCGACCCCGCCGCGATGGTGCGCGAGCTGAGGAGCCTCGGCATTGAGTGCATTGTCTCAGTGTGGCCAACGGTAAACCCAAACAGCAAAAACTACGGCGATATGGAGGAGCGCGGCCTTCTTGTCGGGAATGAGCTCGGGAACCCCTTACACCTCCCGCTGTGGGATAAGGACAGCCCAGGACAGACCTTTGTCCGCTACTACGACGCCACCAATCCTGAGGCTCGCCGCTATATATGGGAAAAAGTAAAGAACGGCTACTACCGCCATGGCATAAGGACCTTCTGGCTGGACGCTTGCGAGCCCGAGGTACGTCCCGAGGGCCCGCGCAACCTCATGTTCTACTTGGGCGGAGGTGCTGAGGTCCAGAACCTGTACCCTCGCCTTCACGCCCAGGCCTTTTTCGACGGCCTACGCGAAGCTGGTGAGGGGCCGGTCCTGTTGTTGTGCCGTTCGGCGTGGGCCGGTAGTCAACGCTGGGGTGCGGCGCTGTGGTCGGGTGACGTCGAGTCCAGCTTCGCGGCCCTTGCCGCCCAGGTCCCGGCCGGGATGAACGCCGGGATATCGGGGATCCCATGGTGGACCTCTGACATCGGTGGCTTTTACGGGGGCCACCCCGGCTCCCCATCCTTCCGCGAACTGGTCGTCCGCTGGTTCCAGTTCGGGCTGTTCTGCCCGTTGTTCCGTCTCCACGGATCGAGAGAGCCCGGCGTCAGAGCCGGCGCGGACCGGACAGGCGCCGCGAACGAAGTGTGGTCCTTCGGCGACGAGGCCTACCAGATCATTTCCGGCCAGCTGCGGCTCCGCGAGAAACTGCGGCCCTACCTGATGGCACAAGTGGCCCACGCCAGCGCCACCGGGGTA
>PMLI01000432.1 GCA_003158835.1 Acidimicrobiaceae bacterium | reverse complement strand
CGACTTCGGCACCGGCTATTCCTCCCTGGCGCAGTTCCGGGCCCTGCCGGTCGACTCGCTCAAGATCGACAAGTCGTTCGTCGACCGTCTCTCCGGCACCGACGAGGACGACGCCCTCGTGGCCGCCGTAATCCAGCTGGCCCATTCCTGCCACCTCCAGGTGGTCGCGGAGGGTGTCGAGGACGGCCGCCAGCGGGCCGAGCTCGTCCGCCTCGGCTGCGAGTTCGCCCAGGGCTATTTCTTCTCCCGGCCGGTCGAGGCCGGCCGTTTCAGAGCCATCCTCGACCACGGCCACAGCTTGCCGTTCGAACCCGACCGAGAGGTGATCTTAAGATGAACGGCTCCATTGCCATATCTTCACCCCAGGTCCCAGGGGCACCCCAGGTCCTGGTGGCACCCCGGGTCCTGCTGGCCGATGACGAGCCGGCCATGCTGGCCGCCTTGCGGGGCCTGCTCGAAGCGGCCGGTTATGAGGTTGTGGGCGCCGTCGCCGATGGTGTCAGCGCGGTCGAGGAAGCCGTCCGGCTAGGGCCCGACGTCGTCTTGGCCGACCTGCGGATGCCCGGCTTGACCGGGATCGAAGTGGCCGCGGTCCTCAGCGAGCGCGCCCCGGGCGTGGCCGTGGCCGTGCTCTCGGCCTACGACGACGTGGCCGTCCAGGTGAGCGCGGAACGCTCACCCGTGGTGGCGTTCCTCGTCAAAGGCTGTTCCTCCCGCGAGATCTTCCACACCATAGACAGCTGCGTCGCGCCTGTCCTCCCCGCGGCGTGAGCCGGCCATGATGGGACGGCTACGCCGGGCGCCCTTATGGCTTGGCTATCTGGCCGCTGGTGCCGTCGCCATTACCGTCAGCCAACTTCACCCGGAACTGCCGGGGCTGGCGGGCTGGCGCTCCTACACGGCCATCTACCTCCTGGTCAATGTCTCGGCGGTTGCCGCCATCGGGTTCGGCATCTACTGGCACCGCCCGGCCCAGCCCCTGGCATGGGGGCTCGTCCTGGCCAACCAGATCGTTTACTTCGGCGGGGACGTGCTGTTCTATGTGGGCCGCAACGGCTGGCACTGGACGTCGTACCCGGCGCCGGCAGACGCCTTCTACCTGGGGCACTACCCGTTGCTCGCGGCCGGGCTGATCGTCCTGGTCCATTACGGCCGGGGGGGCCCTTCCAGCCGCCAGCACCTGGCCGACGGGATCCTCGCCGGCGTCGGGTTCGCGGTGTTGAGCTGGGTCCTTCTAATAGCTCCCAGCGCCAGTGCTCCCGGCTCGCTGCTGGCCAAAGCCGCCTCTGTCGCCTACCCGGTGTTCGACCTCGTCGTTTTCCTTATCGGCCTTCAGCTTCTCTTCGGTGGCCAGCGCAAGACCGGCTCGGTCAAAATCCTCGTCTGCGCCCTCGTGCTGCTGTTCGCCACCGACAGTATTTACGCCTGGATGCAGTTGCACGGCAGCTACCACGGCCAGAGGTTCCTGGACATCATGTGGCTGTCCTACTACCTCGTGCTCGGGGCCAGCGCCTTACACCCGTCCATGCGTGAGCTGGCGGAGCCGGCCGAGCCGGCCGTAGCCGGGCCCGTCTCCCGGCTCCGTTACGCCTTGCTGTTCGCTCTGACCCTCATCACGCCGTCTGTGGCACTTTGGCAGGCTATTCGGGGCGACACGAGCGCAGAGCTTCCCGTAGCGGTGGGGTCGCTCGTCCTGTTCGTCCTCGTCGGGCTGCGGATGCTCGGCCTCATCGCGCACCAGTGGAGCTTGCTCAGCGAGCTGCAAAGCGCACAAGCCGATCGGTCCGGCCTTCTCCGCCAGACCGTTGACGCCGCTGAACGCGAACGTACCCGGATCGCGGCCGACCTGCACGACGGCCCCATCCAGCACCTGGCCTCCATCGCCTACACGCTCGACAGCGTCATCCTCACCCTCGACCGGGGCGACCCTGCCACCACCGCAGAGCGGCTGGGCGGCGTCCGCCAGAACCTGGTCGAGGTTGTCGTCGGGCTGCGCCGGATAATGACAGGGCTCAGGCCGGCCATCCTCGATCACGGCGGGCTCGCCGCCGCCATCGACCATTGCGCCCGCGAATTCCAAACCAGTACAGGCATAACCGCCATCGTCGACTGCCGGCTCAGCAAGGGCGACCTCGAGCTTTCCAACGAAACTGTGCTCTTCCGGGTCTGCCAGCAAGCGCTCACGAACGTCGCCAATCATTCTTTCGCCTCCGCCGTACAGGTCAGGCTCAGCACCGGGAGCGATGGCGCCGTCGAGCTGTGCGTGCAGGACAACGGCGTCGGTCTCGACACGGGCCGCGTCAGCGAGCTGGTCCGGCTGGGCCACTTCGGTCTGGCCGGGATGCGCGAACGGGTAGAAGCCGCCGGCGGGCGCTGGTCGCTGCGATCCAGTTCCGGACATGGGGTCGAGATCATGGCGCGCATCCCCGCCGCCGCGGCCAGCGCATAGCGACGCTGACCCTCGCACCGTCGTTCAGCTGGGACCGGGAGTGGCGCCGGCCACGGCGGTGCGAATATGGAGGGGAAGGGAGGCCCTGCTGTGCCTACAAATTCCCGCGCCGGCCAACTGGCGGCGCCCTCCGACCTCGTCGACGTCGCTCGGCTGGTTACCGCCTATTTCAGCGAGCACCCCGACCCGTCCGTTCCCGAACAGCGCGTCTCGTTCGGGACCTCCGGGCACCGGGGGTCAAGCCTGCGCCACAGCTTCAACGACGACCACATCGCCGCNNGCCTGGGTGACGGCGGTGGAGGTGCTGGCCGCCAACGAGGTGACGGTCCTGGTCGACTCCCGGGACGGGTACACGCCGACGCCGGCGTTGTCCCACGCCGTTCTGGCGCACAACCGCGGCCCGGGGCGCGCCGGCGGGGCCGCCGACGGCATCGTCGTCACTCCCTCCCACAACCCGCCCAGCGACGGCGGCTTCAAGTACAACCCGCCGGACGGTGGCCCGGCCGGGACCGATGTGACCAAGGCGGTCCAGGACA
>PMLI01000601.1 GCA_003158835.1 Acidimicrobiaceae bacterium | reverse complement strand
GCGACGGTTGACGCAGAGCGTGGCCCGCTGCACCCCGCACCCCGCCACCGGCCCCGGTCGGCGCCAGGTCGATCAGGCATTCCCCGACGACCAGGACTCCCGCAGCTCCGGGCGGACGTGGCTCAGCGAGTTGTTCTGGTTGTGTCATCGGTGCGCCTGGTTGTGTCATCGATGAGACAGTAGCCTCCGCCGGTGGTCCCGACCGCCTTGGCGCCCGCCGCGCCACGTCTGTATGTTGAGCAGTGTGATCCGACCAATTGTGCTGGGCCCTAACCAGCCAAGACAGTTTTACCTGGGTGGTCGAGCCATCGCCGATCTGCGCGGCGTAGCCGCCGGAGCCGGTGGCGACGACTTCCGACCCGAGGACTGGGTGGGTTCAGCGACTCCCCGCTATGGCACGAGCGAGGACGGTCTTTCGAGGCTGCCGGACGGCACGTACCTGCGGGACGCGCTCGAAGCTGACCCGGGAACATGGCTGGGGCCCGAACACTTCGAGTACTTCGGAGCTTCGCCTGCTCTTCTCGTCAAATTGCTCGATGCGGGGCAGCGCCTGCCCGTCCACGTGCACCCCAACCGCTCGTTCGCGTTCCGCCACCTGGGCTCCCGCCACGGCAAGACCGAGTCGTGGATCGTCCTGGGCGCCACCGGCTCCGAGCCTGTTGTGTACCTGGGCTGGTCAAGAGACATCGAGGCGGCCGAGCTGTCGCGTTGGGTTTCCGAGCAGGACACGATGGCCATGCTGGGGCGCTTGCACAAGCTGGAAGTGGCGCCCGGGGACGCCGTGCTGGTCCCGGCCGGCACCCCCCACGCCATCGGTGAGGGAGTTTTCGCGGTTGAGCTCCAGGAACCGACGGATTTTTCGATAATGCTCGAGTACAAGGGCTTCGATCTCGACCCGGACGGAAGCGAGCTCGGCTTGGGCCGGGACGTCGCCCTGCAGTGCGTCAGGCAGAAGGCGTTCAGCGCCGCCGACATCGACGGGTTGAGGCGGCACAACCAAGCGGCCGCCTCGGCGCAAGCCCCGGCCGTGCAGGAAGTCATGCCACTGGCCGCAAACCCGTATTTCCGTGCTCAGCGCGTTTTGGGACGGGGTGCGGTGCGCCTGGAAGCCTCCTTCGCCGTCGTCGTGGTGATCTCCGGAGAGGGGTCCCTCGAAGGAGACGGATGGAGCCACCCGGTCAAGCGCGGGGACACCCTTGTGGTGCCGTGGGGGTCCGGACCTGTGCGTGTAACGGGCGAGGTCGAACTATTGCGGTGCCTGCCCCCGTTGCCGGCAGATGCGAAGACCGACGACCCATCGGCTTGAGACCGACGAGCAGGCGGCCCAACGACGAGCAGTCGGCCTAACTGGGTGTGTCCCTATTCAAATAGGACGCCCCGGCTCGAAAGCCGGGGGCGTTCGCGCACTTAGCGTGCGGGGACCGTCCATGCGGGAACTTCGTCCCCGTGGAGGACGTCGGCATCGATGTCGGCGCCGTTGGGCCANNTGTCTAGCTCCCGGACTGAACCGTCATCAAAGACCAACCGGAGGGTGAAACCCGACATGACCTGGACTTCTTTGACGTCTCTCATCAGCCTCACCTCCTATGGCAATGGGGCTATGGTACCCGGCACACAACCCGACCTCTCGAGGATGGGCCTTTCGGGGAGGGGCCTTTCCAGGACAGCTGCCGTGGCGCCGGGTCAGAGGCGACGCAGGACGGTGACCACCTTTCCGAAGATGGTGACTTCGTCGGGAGAAAAGACCATTGGCTCCATGCTCTGGTTGGCCGGGAGCAGTACCACGCTGTCTCCCCGGCGGGAGTAAGTCTTGACCGTTGCCTCGCCTCCGGGTATACCAGCCGCCACGATGTCACCCGCAGTGGCCTCCGGTTGCTGGCGCACCACCACGTAGTCCCCGTCCAGGATACCGGCGTCGACCATCGAGTCACCTCTGACGCGCAACATGAAGACATTGCCGCCACCCGTGAAATCCTCCGGCATCGGCAGCAGCTCTTCGACGTTCTCAGTGGCCAGGACGTTGGTGCCCGCCGCTATATCGCCCACCAGCGGCACGTGGCGGGTCGGCCGCCGCTCGATGGCGGCGCCGGAAGTGGCGTCATAGCGCACCTCCAGCGCCCGGGGCTTGGTCGGGTCGCGCTTCAGGTAACCCTGTCGCTGGAGCGTGTTGAGGTGGGCTTGGACTGTTGACGTAGAGGCCAGGCCGACGGCCACGCCGATCTCCCGGACCGATGGTGGGTAGCCCCGCTCCCGCACCTGAGCGGCGATGAAGTCGAGGATGTCCCGACGCTTGCCTGTCAAGGTCTCGTTCAACTTGCTCCCTCCGTCCTCGTAGCAAGCTCAGCCCGGCACCGGCGAGGACCGGGCACTTGCTTGACGTCAGTGGCCGAGCCTAGCCATGTCGGGCACGCCAGTCAAACATATGTTCCCTTCAGGGCAGGGGCAGGGGCAGGCTCGAGGTGTACTTGACACCGAACATTTGTTCGGGTAGAAATGAAGCGGGACCGAACATACGTTTGTCGGACCAGCAGGCAGGAGCGGGGAGACGGACCGATGGTTGCGTTGAAGTGGGACCGGGTGGACCAGATGGATGAGTTTGACGAGGTGGAGCGGGTGGGCTCGCAGCCGCGCCTGTACGTGAGCAGCGACGCCGCCCGGCTCCCGGCCCGCACACCTGGCGGGCGCGTTTACGGCCACCGCGAACAGCGCCGATGGAAGTTCGCCGTCCGTAGGGCCGTTGTGGTGCTGGTGATCGCCACCCTCGGCGCCCTGATATGGAGCGCGGCGCAGAGGCTCGTCGCCGTCGCCAGTACCGGCGGAGGGACGGTCGCGTTTTGCACCACCGCCACACCGGCAGTTGGCGCCACTTTGGCCGCCGGCCGTGGCGGCGCCCTGTCGTGCCCGCAGGCATACGTGGCCACCGCGGGCGACAGCGTCTGGTCGATCGCGGTCCGGTTCGCCCATGGGGCTGACCCCAGGCCACTGGCCGACCGGCTGGAAGCCGAGATCGGTGGCGGCACGTTGCAGCCCGGGCAACGCCTAACGGTCCCGTGAGGCGGGCCTGTGGCCGGTGCGCTCGCTGCGACCTGTGAGCCGAGGTACACCCCTGGCGAGTTGTAGGGTCGGCGCTAGTGCGCTGTCCCCGCTGTTCCGGAATGGAAGACCGTGTGATGGACTCGCGCACCTCCGAGGAGGGAGCGGCGATCCGGCGCCGGCGCGAGTGCCTGGCCTGCGGCCTCCGGTTCACCACATATGAGCGGCTCGAGGAGGTGCCGTTCGTCGTAATCAAGCGCTCGGGGCACAGGGAGCCGTTCGAGCGCGCCAAAGTGGTGGCCGGACTGCAGGCGGCCGGGAAGAACCGGCCCCTTTCGCGCTCGTTGCTCGAACAAATCGCGGCCGAAGTCGAGGAGAGCTTGCGCCTGGAGGGCTCCGAAGTCACCAGCCAGCAAGTCGGGCTGGCCGTGCTGGAGGCGTTGCGGGGGCGCGACCACGTCGCCTACCTCCGCTTTGCCAGCGTCTACAAGGGCTTTACCGACGCCGGCGACTTCCAGCGCGAGGCCGGCTTGCTGACCAAGCTGACGACGCCCAAAACGGGTCGCGCCGCCGGCACTCAGCTTTGACCCGCGGGTCGCCCGGCCCGGCCGCCGGTAGAGTTTTGTGAGCCGGTGACGGATTGTGCGGGGCAGTAGGGGGACGGCTAAGTTGTGTACACAACTACCGGCATGTGCTACTGGTCGCGGGCGCGTAAATACAACGGCCGCGCCGTGCCCAGGCTGGTGAACCGTTCGGTTTCAAAGGACAGCTAATACGAAGGGAAGTTCAATGCGGATAGGCATGCTGACCGGTGGCGGGGATTGCCCAGGTTTGAACGCAGTTATAAGGGCCGTGGTAGGTAAAGGCGAGAGCCATTACGGTGACAACTTTGTCGGGTTCCTGGACGGCTGGCGGGGCGTAATCGAGGCGAAGACGGTGCCTCTTGATTGGGAACGCTGCCGGGATATCCTCACCATAGGCGGGACGATCCTGGGGACGAGCCGGACCAACCCGTACAAGGTTGAGGGCGGCGTGCAAAAAGTGTTGGCGGCCCTGAAGGCCAACCAGATTGATGCCCTCATCGCCATCGGCGGGGACGACACCCTGGGCGTCGCCAACAAGCTGATGGCTGAGGGCGTTTCCGCCGTGGGGGTGCCCAAGACGATCGACAACGACGTGGGCGACAGCGAGTT
>PMLI01000596.1 GCA_003158835.1 Acidimicrobiaceae bacterium | reverse complement strand
GGTCCCCTACAAGGTCGTCGGCGGTGCCAGGTTCTACGAGCGCCGGGAAGTAAAGGACATGCTCGCTTACCTGCACTCGATCGCCAACCCCGAAGACGAGGTCTCGCTCAAGAGGATCCTTAACGTGCCCCGGCGCGGGATCGGCGACACGACGATCTCCCGTCTCGGTTCCTGGGCGGCGGAAAACGGGATGCCCTTTGCCGAGGCGCTGGCGCACGCCCGGGAGGCGGGCGTCACCGGCAGGGCGGTGGCCGGCATCAGCTCCTTCCTGGTCCTGATGGGGGATTTGCGGGCCATGCTGGGGGGCCCGTCCGACGAGGCCGCCCAGGCCGGCGACCGG
This sequence comes from Acidimicrobiaceae bacterium, assembly GCA_003158835.1. GTDB lineage: Bacteria > Actinomycetota > Acidimicrobiia > Acidimicrobiales > Palsa-688 > Fen-671. The sequence goes on along the minus strand of PMLI01000596.1, from coordinate 15,665 downwards.
CTCGGTTACCAGCTTGGTGACCAGGCCGGCGGCGGGCGCCACGACCCGGTAGGGCCGGCCGAGCTGCTTCAAGCCGTGCTGGACCGCACCGACTACCTGGAAGAGCTACGGGCCGAGGGGGGGGCTCGGGTCGAGGTCGAGGGCCGGGTCGAAAACGTCGAGGAGCTTCTCGGTGCCGCCCGGGAGACGGGTTCTCTGGCTGATTTCCTGACCGAGGTCAGCCTGGTGGCCGACGCCGACGAGATCGACGGGGACGACTCGAGCCTCACGCTGATGACCCTCCACACCGCCAAGGGCCTCGAGTACCCCGTGGTGTTCATCGCCGGGATGGAAGAGGGCGTCTTTCCCCATCTGCGCGCCCTGGGCGAGCCGCATGAGCTCGAGGAGGAACGGCGTCTTTGCTACGTCGGGGTCACGCGGGCCAAGGAGCGCCTGTACCTTTCCTACGCCTGGTGCCGGAGCCTGTGGGGCGATGCCCAGTACAACCCGCCCAGCCGGTTCTTGTCCGAGATACCGGACCACCTGGTGCGGGCGAGCGGCGCCCATCAGCGCCGGGAGCGCCTGAGCCGGGCGGAGGCGCGTCACGAACTGGTGGAGGCGGCCATGAGGCGGGGGAGAGCGGGGATGCCGGTGCAGGGGACAGGCGCGGAAGCGCTCGGCCTGCGAGCCGGTGACGGCGTCGTCCACGGCCGCTACGGCGAGGGCGTGGTGCTAGAGGTGAACGGGGAAGGCGCCGACGCCGAGGCGACCATAAGGTTCCCGGGAGTGGGCGAGAAGCGCTTCAGCCTCCACTTGACGCCATTGAAACGGGCCTGACGGCTTCCACCGGCCGGCGCGCCTGCGCCGGCCCGGCCACCGGTGCCTAACGCCGGTCGTCGTCCTCCAAGGCGACTTCGCGGGCCTGGTCCAGAGCGTCGGCCTCGGGAACCTCGAAGGCCCCCGTCCCGGCTGGGGCCAGGTCTGGCTCATCCGGCTCGGGAATGGCCGGTTGGGACTGCTCGAGAGCGTCCGCTTCAGGGATCTCGGGACCGGTAGTCATCAAACGAAAGCTACACCATCGCCCGCTTGCCGCGGTCCCAGGGCCTTGCGGGCCTGCCTGCAACATCGGTTGGTGCCGGCCCGCTCCGCCGGGCTGAGCAGCGTAGGGCTCACCAGCTTCCGGCGGACTGTTGGGCCCCATAGGATTCCTGGACTATGGACAACCGCCGAGTGGTCGTGACAGGCGTGGGGGCCATCAGCCCTCTCGGCCTGGACGTCGAACAGACGTGGCATGCGCTCATTGCCGGGCGGAGTGGTGTGCGTACGATCACTGCCTTCGACCCCCAGGGCTCATCGGTGCGCATCGCGGCTGAGGTCCCCGGGTTCGACGGCGCGGATTTCTTCGGGCGCCGGCGGGCGCGGCACCTGGACCGCGTCGTCCAGCTGGCCCTGGTGGCGACCAAGGAGGCCATAGAGAGCTCCAAGCTGGACGTTGCCACGGCGCCGGAACGTACCGGCGTAGTGTACGCATCGGGCATAGGCGGCATCCGCACGCTGGAGGACGGCATACGCGTCCTCGTCAACCGGGGGGCGGAGTGGGTCAACCCTTACGTCGTGCCCATGATGATCCCCAACATGGCGGCGGGCGAGATCGCCATGGAATGGCAGCTGCTGGGTTACAACTGCTGCACGGTCACGGCCTGTTCCGCCTCGGCCCACGCCATCGGCACGGCTTTCGACGCCATCCGCCTGGGGCGGGCCGACGCCATGGTATGCGGCGGTAGCGAGGCGGCCGTCACCCCCGTCGGGATCGCCGGCTTCGCTGCCATGAAGGCCTTGTCCACCCGCAACAACGAGCCGGAGCGGGCATCGCGGCCCTTCGACGCCGCCCGGGACGGTTTCGTGCTCGGCGAGGCGGCGGCCACGCTCGTGATCGAAGAGCGCGAGTTCGCCCTCCGGCGGGGCGCGCCGGTCCTGGCCGAACTGGTCGGCTACGGCGCCACCGCCGACGCTTACCACATCACTCAGCCCCACCCGACGGGTGACGGGGCCGTCCGGGCGATGCACGCCGCCATGGCCGACGCCGGGCTCAGCCCGGGTGACATCGACTACGTCAACGCCCACGGTACCTCCACCCTGCCCAATGACAAGGTGGAGACCCTGGCCTTGAAGAGGGTCTTTGGCGCTTCGGTCCCCCTCGTGTCGTCGACCAAATCGATGACGGGGCACACCCTGGGCGCGGCCGGGGCGCTCGAATCCGTCTTCTCGATCCTCGCCCTTCAGAACTCGGTCGTCCCGCCCACCATCAACCTGGAGAACCCCGACCCCGACTGCGACCTCGACTACGTAGCCAACCGCGCCCGGTCGGCCCATCTCAGGTACGCCATGACCAACAGCCTGGGTTTCGGGGGTCACAATGCCAGCCTGGTGTTCGGTCTGGTGGCAGGCGAACAGGACCTGATGAGGCCGCCCGCGCTTCAGTGAAGCCCGGCAGCCTTCAGTGAAGCCCGGCGCTCAGCTGCTGCCGTAGAAGACGCGCTCGGTCACTCGCCTGGCCCGGCGGGTGAGGCGCCGGTACTGGTCGCGCAGGTCGGGCGCCGTCATGCCCAGGCTGCGGGCCAAGGCGGTCAGGTGGTGCCCGGGAGGGGGCAGAGAATCGCCGGGCCGCCCCCGCACCAGGTACAGCCGGTTACGAGCCGCCTCGCAGAACCGGTACGCCTCCGCCAGCACGTTGGCATCGTCGGTCCCCAGGGCGCCGGCGGAGGTGAGCGCGCCTAGGGCTTCCAGCGTCCCTTCGGCTCTGACCCCCGTGCGCAATTGCAGGAGCTGGACGGTCCATTCGACGTCGGAAAGCGAACCGGGCCCGAGCTTCAGGTGGAACTGCGGGTCTTCGCCCGAGGGGACTCGCTCACGTTCGATGCGCGCTTTCATCCGGCGGATCTCCCGGGCGTCGTCGTCGGAGAGCCCCTTGTCCCATACAAAATGGCGGGCTATCTCAGCGAAGCGGGCTCCCACGGCGGCATCGCCGGCGACGACGCGGGGCAGAAATATGTTAANNCGCCCAGCGGTCGTAGTAACCCTCGAAGGCCTTGAGGCTGCGGGCCAGAGAGCCCTTGCGGCCCTCGGGCCGCAGCGACAGGTCCAGGTCGTACAGGCGCTGGACCGGCGTCTCGCCGTTCATCAGTTTGAGGAACGACTCGGCCTGGTGCTCGGCCGTTTCCGGGGGCACCTTGGCGTCGTCGAAGACGAGCAGGACGTCCAGGTCGCTGCCGTATGCGAGCTCGGCTCCGCCAAAGCGGCCCATCGCCACCACGGCCATGCCTTCCACCGCCGGCCACGTCAGGGAGAAGTCGCCGGCCCCACCCCGGGCGCGGGGTGCCGCCGCCACCGCCCCCAGGGCCACCTCGACAACGGCTTCGGCCAGGCCGGTGAGAGACCGCGCCGTCTCCGGCACGTCTGCCCGGCCCAGGACGTCGCGCGCCTGGGCCCGCAGCAACTCGCCCCGCTGAAGGCTGGCCAGCCCTCGCCACCACTCGGCCCGCGGCCGCCAGGCCGTGCTCTCGGCGGCCCGCCGCTCGATGTCGTCCCGGCCCGGCAGGGCGTCCGGGCCTTCTCCGAGCAGCGCCAGCTGGTCCGGATGGCGCTCGTAGCCGACCGCGAACAGCGGACTGGTCCCGAGCAGGAGGCACAGTTGACGGGCCGCTTCGGGAGACTCCCGGAAGAGAGTGCTCAGTTGCGACCGGCGGTGGGGCCCGGTCGCCAGCCGCCGTAGACCGAGCAGCCCAAGGTCGGGGTCGGGCGACTCGGAGAGCCAGTCGAGCAACAGCGGGACCATGGCGTGCATCAGGCGGGAGGTCCGTGAGAAACCCTGTGTCAGCTCGACCACGGCGTCACGGGTGCGGGTGGCGTCGGAGAAACCGAAGGCGGCCAGGCGCTCGCTGACGGCGGCGGAGCCGAGTACGCCGGGCGCCCCGGGCGCGCCCGGCGCCCCCCGCCCGGCGCTGAAGACCTCCAATAGGGGCCGGAAAAAGAGCCGTTCGTGGATGGTACGGGCCGTTGCCTGATGATGGGCCAGGTCGGCCTCGAAACGGGCCAGGGCGCTGGCGCTGCGGCCGTCCCGGTAGCCCAGCACCCGGGCCAGGTGGGCCCGGGACGGGGCACTGGCCGGCACGGCATGGACCTGGCGGTCCTCGAAGAGTTGCAGGCGGTGTTCTACGGCCCGCAAGAACCGGTAGGCGGAGCCGAGACCCTCGGCATCCGAGTGGGCCACGTAGCCACCGGCCGCCAGGGCCGCCAGGGCCCCCAGGGTGGCCGGTGCCCGCAGGGCCTCGTCCTCACGCCCGTGCACGAGCTGGAGCAGCTGTACGGCGAACTCGATGTCCCGTATGCCACCCCGCCCCAGTTTGATCTCCCGTTGCGAGAGGCCATGGCGAGCGACAGCCTGCTCGGCCCGGGCCTTCATGGCCCGCAGGGAACGCAGGTCGTCGGCACCCAGGGGCCGGCCCCACACCTGTTTGGCCGCCTCGTGGGCAAAGGCGGAGCCTAGTTCGGGGTGGCCCGCGGCCGGCCGGGCCTTCAGGAGAGCCTGGAACTCCCAGGTCTGTGCCCACCGGTCCCAGTACGCCTGGTAGGACGCCAGGCTGCGGACAAGCACGCCGGCGCGCCCCTCGGGGCGCAAGTCGAGGTCCGTCCGCCACGTCTGGCGGGCCACCGCCAGCATCGGGTGAGGGTCGCCCGCTCCCACCAGCATTATGTCGATGTCGCTGCCGTAATTGAGCTCCCGGGCGCCGAGCTTGCCCATGGCCACGACGGCCATGTCGTCGCTGACGCCGGTTTGGGCCGTGGCCGCTCTCAGCACGCCGTCCGCCAGGTCGGCCAGGGCGCGGCCAACGGCCTCCAGGGAGACCTCGCCGCACAGATCCCGGGCCGCGATGCGCAGCAGCTCCAGCGCCTTCCAGCGCGACAGAGGCGGCATGGGGGCCAGCGGCGTGTCCAGGCGGGCCAGGACGTCGAGGGCCAGAGGATCCGTGACGCAGGTCCGGGTCAGGAACGGGCTGGCCGCCATGACCGTAACTACCACCCGGGCCAGCTCGGCCGAGCCGGTAAGACGCTCCCAGGCGTCGGGCATGGTCTCGACCAGGCGGAACAGCCCGAGCTCGGCGCGCCGCGGGTCGGCACAAGCGGCCAGGTCAGCCAGGAACTCTTGGCGCAGGACCGGCACCGGCCTACGCTCCTTGTCTATGACGTGGTTGCGCATCGCGCTGTGCCAGCTGGCTCCGGTCGTAGGGGACCTGGGCGGCAACGTCGAGAAGATGTTGAGCGCGCTCAGCCAGGCCGAAGAGTCCGGTGCAGACCTGGCCGTGTTCCCCGAGCTCGCCATCACCGGTTACCCGCCGGAAGACTTGCTGCTCAAGCCGGGATTTGTGGCCGACAACCAGGTCGCCCTGGCCAACGTGGCCCGGGCTACAGAACGTTGCGCCGCCATCGTCGGCTTCGTCGACGAGCGCCTCGACCTTTATAACTCGGCGGCCGTTTGTGCCGGCGGCGAGGTCCGCGGTGTTTACCACAAACGTAACCTGCCCAATTACTCGGTGTTCGATGAGCAACGCTACTTCTCGCCCGGGGCCGCGGCCGAAAGCCTGTACCTGGTAGCAGGAGTGCACGTGGGCGTCTCGATCTGCGAGGACGCGTGGGACCCGACGGGCCCGGTCAGTGACCAGGCGGCGGCGGGGGCCGAGCTGGTGGTCAACATCAACGCCTCGCCTTACTACGCCCAACGCCTGGGCGAGCGCCAGCGGATGCTGGCGACCAGGGCGGCCGACGCTTCCTGCGTTCTCGTTTACGTGAACGCGGTGGGCGGCCAGGACGAGCTCGTCTTCGACGGGGCTTCCATGGTGTTCGAGGCCGACGGGCGGCTGGTGGCGGCTCTGCCCCAGTTCGAGGAGACGATCTCGGTGTTCGACCTCGAGGTGCGCCCGATTTACCGCAAGCGGCTCCTCGACCCCCGGGGGAGGCGCCGGGCGCCGGCGCTGCCGGAAGTGACGGTGAGCACCGGGCCGAGCCACCCGGTCCCGGCCCCGCGCCGGGAGCCGCCGCTGGCCCGGCCGCTGGGTGAGGAGGAGGAGATTTACCGGGCGCTCGTGCTGGGAACGCGCGATTACGTTCGAAAGAACGGGTTCGGCGAGGTCGTCGTGGGCCTTTCCGGAGGCATCGACTCGTCCCTGGTGGCGACGATCGCGACCGACGCCCTGGGAGCAGGCGCCGTGCACGGCGTTTCCATGCCGTCCCGCTACACGACCGGTCCCTCCAATGAGGACGCGGCCGAACTGGCGGCAACGCTTGGCATCGATTACCGCACGATCGCCATCGAGCCCGCCCACCAGGCCATGATGTCGATGCTGGCCGGTGACTTCGGGCTGGCCGGCTCCGAAGTCGCCGGCCAAATCGCCCACCAGGTCGGAGGCCAGGCCGGTCCCGGCGGCGGCGCGGGCTTGGCCGAGGACAACCTCCAGAGCCGCTTGCGGGGCGTCATTCTCATGGCCCTCTCGAACAGGTTCGGGTGGCTGGTCCTGACCACGGGCAACAAGAGCGAGCTGGCGGTGGGCTACTCGACCCTTTACGGTGACACGGCGGGCGGGTTCGCCGTCATAAAGGACGTGCCCAAGACCCTTGTCTACGGCTTGTGCCGGTGGCGCAACTCGACCGGACCGGTGGTGCCTGAGCGGGTGCTCACCAAACCGCCCACGGCGGAGCTGCGGCCGGGGCAGCTGGACACCGACAGCCTGCCCCCGTATGGGCAGCTCGACCCCGTGCTGGCGGCGTACGTCGAGGGGGATCTCACCGCCGGCGAGCTCGTGGAGGCGGGTTTCGACCCGGCCCTGGCGGAGCGAGTGGTGCGCCTGGTGGACGGGGCCGAGTACAAACGCCGTCAGAGCCCGATCGGGGTAAGAGTGACGCCCAAGGCCTTCGGGCGCGACCGGCGCATGCCCATCACCAACGGGTACCGCTGAGGCCCCATGGGCCATAGGGCGCTTACCGGGGCCGGCGCGCTGACCATCGAGGAGTCCGCTCGTATGGTCGGTGCCTGGGCGTGGGCCGAGCGCCGCCTGTACGAGGTGGTGGGGGCCTGGGCCCCGTCCACCGCCTATCCGGCCGCGAAGGTCTGGTTCAGCTCGGCCAGCCAGCACCACGCCTGGCGGGCCCAGCTCTGGCAGGAACGCTTGCCCGGCCGGCTGGTGCCGGCGTACCCCGCGCCCGGCGGCGGCGCGCCCGCGATAGAGCTGGTGAGGCCCGGTTCCGCCGCGGCCGAGGCCGCTCTGGCGGCTCTGGCCGGGCTCCAGGGCGACGGGGCGCGCCGGGGGGCCTATTGTCGGGTCATCCTCCCTCGAACCGTTGTCGCTTACCGGTCGTGGCAGAGGCGCTGCACGGCTTCCTCTGACCGGCCTGTGGCGAGGGTGCTCGCCTTGAACCTGGTGGACGTGATGGCTGACTGGCAAGAAGGATCGGAAATCCTGACCGCCCTGTTGGACCAGCCCGGGACGGCCGACGACGTGGGTGAGGTGCCGGGAGCGTCGCTCCAGGTGGAGCGCATGTTGGTCGGGCACGGGCTCGGCCCTGACTGCTCCGGTGGGACATGACAGGCGAGGCCGCGCCCGCCGCGCCCGAAGTGCCCGCGCCCGAAGTGCCCGCGACCGGAGTGCCCGGCGAAGTGGCGCCGCAGGGCCCGAGGTTGCACGAGCTGGCCGAGCGTTACCTCTGGCTGTTCGAAGACAGTCCCGTGGCCAAGTACGTGTGCGACGTGGAGGGCACCGTGCTGGAGGTCAACGCCGCCCTGTGCCGCTGGCTCGGCCTGGGGGCCGAGGATCTGGTCGGCCGGACACTCGGCAGTTTTGCCATCGACCCGCTCATCCCGGTCAAGGATCTGCAGCCGTTCCTGTCCGGCCAGGACCGGACGTACCGCGGTGTGCGGACGTACCGGGCCGCCGACGGTAAGCCGCGGCGCGCCATGGTCACCCTCGGGGCCATAAGGGATGCCAATGGCGCGGCGCGCACCATTTTCGGGGACCTCGAGGACCTCACGGTCCACGAGCTCGCTCTCACCGAGCTCGACCGCCAGCGCCACCGCCTGGAGATGGCCATCGAAGCGTCGAACATCGCGGTCTGGGAACTCGATGTCATCTCCGGCCGCGTCACCGTGCAGGACCGCCCGGCCGGCGCCGCTTCCTTCCGCGAGCAGAACATGACGTACGGCGACTTCGTGAGGACGTTCCACCCCGACGACCGGCACCTGCTGCCGCCCATCAGGGTGCTGCGATCGCAGGCCGGCACCGAGCTGGACCTGGAGCTGCGCTCCGGGGTGGCTTTCGGGCCCGTCAACTGGGTGCACCTGAAGGGGCGGGCCATCGTCGGCGATGACGGCCGCGTCGTGCGCGTGGCCGGCACGACCGCGGACGTGACCGAGCCGCGTTCTCAGCGCGCCGAGCTGGCGGCGCAGCGGGACCGCCTCGAGCTGGCTCTGGAGACGGCGGGGATGATGGCCTGGGAGCTGCACCTCGGTCCCCGCCCGCTGTTCAACGCCATCCGGGCCGACCTGCTCGGGATCGACATCCCGGCCGCGCTGGTGGTCAGCGGGATCGCCACCGCTCCGGTCTTCGGTGACAGGGTGGCCCGGGCCGACCGCGAGGTCGTGAACCGCGCCTTGCAGGAGGGTCTTCAGCCCACGCGCCAGGTGCTGGAGCTCGAATACCGCTGGCACGACGACAGCGGGATGTTGCGCTGGGCCCACACCCGTGCCCGGGCCGAGTACGACGACACCGGCCGGCTGGTCCGGGTCACCGGGACCACGGCGGACGTTACTGCCACCCGGCGGGAGGTCAGCGGGCGCTTGCGGGCGGAACGGATCCTCTCGCTCACGGTGGGGGCCTCGCCGGACGCTTTCATTGGCGTCGACGACCGGGGGGTCGTAACCGACTGGAACCCGGCCGCGGAAGCGATGTTCGGCTGGTTCCGGGACGAGGTCGTCGGCCAGAGGTTGTTGGGGCGCGTCGGTGGGGCTGATAGCCGCGGGTTGGCCGAGGTCCTGGCCAGCATGAACGACGCCAGCATGAACGACGCCGGTATGAACGACGCCGGTATGAACGACCCGGGGGGGGCAGGGGCCGACGGGACGAGCGCGCGAAGAGAAGTGGAGGTGGTCACCCGCGACGGGCGCCATTTCCCGGCCGAGGTTTCCGTGGTCCGGGCCGAAGACGACGGGCGGCCGTTTTTCCCGCTCCTTGTGAGGGACCTGTCCGAACGCAAGGCGTACGAGAGCCAGCTCGTGCGCAACGCCCTCTTCGACCCCCTGACGGCCCTGCCCAACCGGGCGTTGCTGGTGGACCGCCTGAGCGGCGCCCTCCGCCGTCTCAGCCGGGTGCCCGGCCTGCTGGCCGTGCTCTTCATCGACGTCGACCGTTTCAAGCACATCAACGCCAGCCTCGGGCGCCAGGCCGGGGACGACTTCCTGGTCGAGTTCGCCCACCGGATCCGCGCCGGCCTGCGGCCGGCCGACACCGTCGCCCGCCTGGGGTCGGACGAGTTCGTGGTGCTGTGCGAAGCGTTGGAAAGCGAGCGTGAAGCCATGGCCCTGGCCGGGCGGCTGGGAGCGGTGCTGGCGGCGCCGTTCGTGGTGCAGGATCCTCGGCACCGGGAGGTCTATGCCTCGGCCTCGGTCGGCATCGCCATGTCCAGCGACGCCGCCACCGACGCCGAAACGCTGCTGCGCGACGCCGGGACGGCCATGAACCGGGCCAAGGAGCAGGGGGGTGGCCACGCCGAAGTCTTCGACGCCGAGGCCCGTCGCCGTTCGGTGGCCCACTTCGAGGTCGAGTCGGAGCTGCGCCGGGCCCTGGAGCACGGCGAGCTGTGCCTCTACTACCAGCCCGTGGTCGACCTGACGGGCCGGCTGGAGAAAGTGGAAGCGCTGGTCCGCTGGTCGCACCCCTCGGGCCGGGTGGTCCTGCCGAGCGAGTTCGTCCCCGTGGCCGAGGCGACGGGCCTCATCGTGCCGCTGGGCGAGACGGTCCTGCATATGGCGTGCGAGCAGGTGAACCGGTGGCGCACCCAGCACCCGGCCCTCGCTCACCTCGGTGTCGCCGTCAATATCTCCGGTGCCCAGCTGCGACCGCATGATGCCGTCCACCAGCTGTCCTCGATCATCGAGGCCACGGGCCTCCCCCTCGGCGCCCTCATCCTCGAGATAACCGAGAGCGTGCTCATGGACGAGAGGACGGGCGCGGTAGCGAAGCTTTCGGCCCTGCGCTCCCTGGGCGTGCGCCTGGCGGTGGACGATTTCGGGACCGGTTACTCGTCCTTGCTGTACCTGCGGCGCTACCCGCTCGACATGTTGAAGATCGACCGCAGCTTCGTCGCCGGCCTGGTGGACAACCCCGAGGACGCCACTATCGTCGATGCCGTCGTGAGGCTCGGGCACTCCTTCGGGCTGCAGACGGTGGCAGAAGGGGTGGAGACGGCCGAACAGCTGAGGCTGCTGCGCAGTCTGGGGTGCGACATGGGGCAGGGCCATTTCTGGGCGCGGCCCCTGCCGCCCGCGACGCTGTTGAGCCAGCTGCTGGCGGACGGGATGGTCCAGCCCATCCAGTTGTAGCGCAGCAGCGTCCCGCCCGCTACCGTGTCTGTCATGCTCAAAAAGTTGATAGTGCTCGCCCTAATAGTCGGCATCGGGTTCATGGCGGCCAAGAAACTGCGGGCTGCCTGAACTCTCCGTCCCGTACCGCTCCAGCCGGCGCCGAGGGCGCCGGCTGGGAGCACTGTCACGCGGGCCCGGTAGAGGCGGGGGGCCTCCGCCTGGAAAAGAGAGCAACGCCCAGGAGCAGCGCGCCCAGCACCACGGCGCTGGCGGCTCCGACCATGCCGGCCCGGACCGGTCGGTGGCCGTCGGGTGTGACGACCATCAGCTCTGAGAACTTCAAAACGGGCCAACCTCGCATCTGGGCTATGCGCCGCAGGGCGCGGTCCGGGTTCACCACGACCGGGTGGCCCACCGCCTCGAGCATGGGCAGGTCCGAGGCGGAGTCGCTGTAGGCCCAGCTCTGGTTGAGGTCGAGGCCATCGCGCTCGGCGATGTGGCGGATCGTGGCCGCCTTCTGGGGGCCGTAGGCGTAGTTCAGCAGCTGGCCCGTGTAGAGGCCGGCGCTCACCGCGGCCTGGCTGGCAATGGCCTCCTCGGCCCCGAGGTAGCGGGCCAGCGGTTCGACGATCTCTTCGGGGGCGGCAGAGACGATGTACACGCGGCGGCCGGCCTGTTTGTGCTGGGCGATGAGCTCGACGGCCTCTTTGTAAGTGATGGGCCCGACCACCTGGATGAGCGTCTCGGCGACGATGCGCCTGACCTTGTCCTGCTCCCACCCGGTGGTCAGGCGCAACATCCGCAGGCGCAGGCGCTCCAGGGTCTTGGCCCGGGCGCCGAAGCGCAGGAACAGCATTTGCCCCCACAGGCCCCTCACCAGGAGGCGCCTCGTCACTAGCCCCTCCCGGTAGAACGAGCGCGAGAAGGCCGAGAGGGACGGCTTGGCTATGACCGTCTTGTCGAGGTCGAAGAACGCAGCCGCGCTAGCCGCCATTGACTGGAGTCTGCCACGGCACTGTCTTTACCGGTGAAGCTCAGGCTTTACCGGTGAAGCTCAGGCCTTACCGGTGAAGCTCAGGGCGTACCCGTGAAGGTCAGGCGGTACCGGTGGGGGCCGGGCGAGGCCGGCCGCGGGGGCCACCTGGGAGCCGGGTAACATCCGGGGATGGCTGACGTGCCCGGGCCAACGCCGCACACGGACGTCAAGCAGGTCGACGCCAAGATGTTCCAGCTGTTCGCGCTGGTGGTCGAGGCCCTCGCCGCTGCCACCGACGCCTTGCTGTCGGGCGACCGGCAAGTGGCGGCCGTCCTGTCGGGCCGCGACGAGTTCGTCGACAAGGTCTACAACGACGTGGAGAGGCTCGTCAACCGGGCCGTGGCGCTGGGATCGCCTGACAGGAAGGACCTGCGCTTCCTGCTGACGGCCCTGCGTGTCGTGCCCGAGCTCGAACGCAGCCACGAGCTGGCCGAGCACATCGCCCGGCGCGCCGCTTACGGGCTGGGGGCCGAGCTGACGCCGCGGGCCAGGGGCCTCATCGACCGCATGGGCAAGGTGGGCACGACCATGTGGCGCCAAGCGGCCGACAGCTGGTACGACAAGGCCGACAGCTGGTACGACAAGGAGGACAAGGCCACCGACGAGATGGCCTACCGCGATGAGGAGATGGACGACCTGCAGATGGTGCTCGTCAGCGAGGTAGCGGCGTCGGGCGCTCCGACGTCGGTGGCGATGGAGCTCGCCCTGGTGGCGCGCTTCTACGAGCGACTGGGCGACCATGCCGTCAACGTGGCGCGCATGGTGTCGACCCTGCACGACGACCTCGCCCAGTAACGGTTTAGCCGGACCAAGCTGCTACCGTGGCCCAGGTCATCGGTTTGCGCGGCGACTACGGTGAGGAAGGATCTCGATCGATGGAACTCGGTCTCGAGGTGGACGACAGCCGGCGCCCTTACACGGTCCTGGCGGTCAAGGGGGAAGTCGACGTCTATACAGCCCCGCGGCTGCGGGAGAAGCTGGTCGAACTGGTGAGCCAGGGCCAACACCAGATCGTGGTCGACCTGGAGGGCGTGGACTTCCTGGATTCCACCGGGCTCGGTGTGCTGGTCGGGGGGCTGAAGCGGTTGCGCAGCCACGATGGTGACCTCATCCTGGTGTGTACTCACCAGCGGATCCTCAAGGTCTTCGAGATCACGGGTTTGACGAAGGTCTTTGCCATCCACGNNTCCACGGTTCGGTCGACCAGGCCGTCGCCCGGTAGCAGGCACCCGACGTCAGCGAGCCAGGCCGGTCCCGAGATGCAACGTGCTCTTGTCCTCGAGCTTGACGTTCCTTCTCGGCCGGAGTTCATCGCCATCGTCCGCCTGGTGGTGGCGTCGGTGGCGTCCTCCCGGCGGGCACTGGCCGACGAGCGCATCGACGACCTCAAGCTGGCCGTCTCCGAGGCGTGCACCAACGCCATCGAGGCCAACGGCGCCGTGCGCCCCTCCGCCCCCGTGCACGTCGAAATATGGGAGGCACCCGACCGGCTCGAAGTGAGCATCGAGGACAGTGGCCCCGGCTTCGACCCCGACAAGCTCGAGTTCCCCCCGCCCGTCACCGACCCGCTGCGGCTCAACTTCGAGCGGGGACTGGGCATCCCCCTCATCCGCACCCTCGTTGACAGCGCCGCTTTCGTTCGCAAGGAAAAGGGGACGTCCGTACGCATGACCGTGTTCGGTGGTCCCGTCGACGGCGACGACACGGCCGCCATTTACATAGACGTGTCCAAGATGCAGGACCTGCCTCCGGCGCAGCAGGGCACCTGACTCGCGGCGGTCCTTCCGTCATTCTGTCGGTAGTCCAAACTCCGGTTTCGGAGACACGGTTCTTGACTTTCAGCCATCGAAAATCTAGGTTTGAGCCGACCGAACATGGAAACAGAGCTCTCTAGGTCTCAACGTGCCGCGCTCAAAGAAATCTGGCGCCAGACCTCCGACCACGGTGATTAGGCCCGCACCGGTGACCTGGCCACCGTACTCGGCGTTTCCCCTGCGACGGCTACGGCGATGGTCAAGCGCCTGGTGGAACACGGCCTGGCTGACCACGTGCCGTACCGGGGGGTCGGCCTGACCGAAACGGGCCGCCGTTTGGCTGTCGCCGTAGCGCGCCGGCACCGGATCGTGGAGCGCTTCCTGGCCGACTTCCTCGGCTACGGCTGGGCTGAAGCCGACACGCTGGCCCCGACCTTCGAGCATGACCTGCCCCAGGAGGTCGAGGACCGGCTCTTCGAGGTGCTGGGGCGTCCTTCCACGTGCCCCCACGGCTTCCCCATCCCCGGGCATGGGTCCGAAGCCATCCCCGAGCTGGCCCAGCTCTACGACATGGAGCCGGGCCAGAGCGCAATTGTGGCATTGTCCAGTTCGGTCAGCCCGGCTATGGTTGCTTTCCTTGGCGAGATGGGGCTCGTCCCCGGTGCCGAGGTCGAGGTCGTCGACAAGCAGCCGTTTGGCGGCCCCTTGACCGTGAAGGTCGCAGGGGCTGAGAGGACCTTGGGCGAGAGGGCCGGGCGCCAGGTCCGTATTCGTATGCTTACTTCCGGCCAAGCCGTCGACGGCGATGCCGCGGCAGCGTCCCGAGCCACTCCGGCCAGGCCGGGGGGCACCACAAAGGAGAAATGATGGGTCACTACCTTGCCGCCGGTTCGGGTGGCTACCAGGCGTTCAGCCTCAGGGGACAAGATTGGGGCTGGCTGGTCTTCGCTGTCGCCTGCGCCCTCGTCGCCATCGCCACAGGGTTCTTCATGAGGCGCCGGGTGCTGGCGGCCGACCCTGGGACGCCGGCGATGATCGACATCGCCAAGGCCATTCAGGAGGGTGCCGCCGCGTACCTGAGGCGGCAGTTCAAAACCATCGCCGTCGTCACGGTGCCCCTGGCGGTCCTGGTGTTCCTCACCGCCACCAAGGTGGTGGACCCTCTCACCGGTCACACCGTGCTCAGCTTCGGGCTGTCGGGCCTGTACCGCATGCTGGCGTTCCTGGTGGGTGCGCTCCTGTCCGCGCTGGCCGGGCTCATAGGGATGACCACGGCGGTGCGGGCCAACGTCCGCACGGCCGCCGCCGCCCGCACCTCGTCTATGCCCGCCGCCTTGCGCGTGGCCATCATGGCCGGCGGCACCACCGGGGCGTTCGTGGTCGGCTTCGGCCTGCTCGGTACCACGGTGATCGTGATGCTGGCCCAGCACAGCCTCAGCGCCATACTTGTCGGGTTCGGCTTCGGCTGCTCGCTGCTATCGCTGTTCATGCGCGTGGGCGGAGGCGTTTACACCAAGGCCGCCGACGTGGGCGCCGACCTGGTCGGCAAGGTGGAGGCGGGCATCCCTGAGGACGACCCCCGCAACCCCGCCACCATCGCCGACAACGTCGNNTACGGCGTGATCCTGGTGGCGGCCCTCATCCTGGGCACCGGTGCCTTCACCTCCATAGGGCGGAACCCGGTCTTCGGGGTAACTTTCCCGCTGGTCGTGATGGGCATCGGGGTGCTGGCGTCGCTCATCGGCATCTTCTCGGTGCGGGCCACACCGCGCGACCGCTCGGCCATGGCGCCGATCAACCGGGGCTTCATCCTGGCCTCCGTGCTCACCCTCGTCGGCAGCTTCTTCGTGGCCCAGTTCTACGTCCACAACCTGAAGATCTGGTGGGCGGTCGTGGTGGGCGTGGCCCTCGGGCAGGTCGTCAGCCGGATCGCCGAGTACTACACGTCGACCGAGACCTCCCCGGTGCTCGAGATCGCCGAGTCCACCCGGACCGGCCCGGCCACCACGATCCTGTCGGGGATCAGCTCGGGCCTGGAGTCTTCGGTAACGGCCCTGCTGGCGATAGTCATAGCCATCGCGGTTGCCATCGGGATGGGTGGGGGCAACATCCAGTTCACTTTGTACCTTGTCTCCCTCATCGGCATCGGGCTGCTATCGACCACGGCCTCGGTCGTCACCGAGGACACCTACGGCCCCGTGTCCGACAACGCCGCCGGTATCGCCGAGATGAGCGGCGAGTTCTCGGGCGAGCCGGAGCGGATCATGGC
>PMLI01000561.1 GCA_003158835.1 Acidimicrobiaceae bacterium | reverse complement strand
GCATCTTGTTCAACAAACTGACGTCGGTCTGGCCGAGGCCCGCACGATCAGTAGCAGACAAAAGCGCAGACCACACCTTGTCGTCGGCGTTGTGGAAGACAACGCTGACGCGGCCGTCCGGCGTGAGAACCCGCCCGACCTGCGTGAACGCTTCGGTTAGCAGCTTCTCATACTCGGCCAAGGTCTTGCCTCCAGCGGAGGTCGGTAGCGACCGGTTGACCACAATCTCGTCGGTGAGATCCGTGACTTCCCCTAACCAGGCCTCCCAGACGACGTTACAGTCGCCGTAGTAGAGGTTCGCGCCAAAGGGAGGATCGGTAAAGACATAATCGATGCTGGAGTTAGGTAGCCAGGATAGGTCGGTTGCCGAGGATTGCTGTGTGATCACCTGAGGCTCTCTGGTCGCGTTGACGGCCAGTGCGGGGTGGGTACTGTAGAAGCGGCTTACTTGGGCAACCTGATGGCGAAAGATCTCGAAAACGTTGCCTTCGGCTATCAGTTGGGGAATATAGAGGGTGCCCGTTAGGGGGCGCTGGCCACCGAAGGCGTTGTAACGGCGCATGCGGGTAGCGTGCCAAGCCGTGTTGGTGAAGGCGAATTGCAGGGCCGGGCGGACGCTCGCCGGGGCGGTGGCTATGTGGTGCCACAAGCTGCTGAGGGCAAGCTTGCTTCGGTGAGCCCAGAAGTCAGCAACATCGGTAATGTCTCGTAGGTGAAGGGCAGAACGTCGGTACATCTCCCGGTCGGGCCCCAGCGGGACTGACGGGACCCAGTGTTGGAGGGGTCTGCTCGCCAGCCGGCGCAGGAGAGTTAGATCGTTGACATCGATCGGGCCTCGTTGCAGGGAATGGCAGGACGAGCACGATACCGCCTTTTCGGCGGGCTCACTGGCGACACCACGGGCTCCGGAGCGTGCCTGTTTATGGCTGCAGTTAGGGCATATCATCGTGCGGGGGCTTCGGCCACTGACGTCGGTGAGGTCCCAAACGCGGATTGGGCACTGACATTGGCCGCAGGGATGAACGTCGGTCCAAACCAGGTGGCGCAAAATCTGTGACTTGTCGCAGACCGGGCAACGCGAGACGTAAAGCCCGGCTTCCTCGTCCGCCGTGGCCGCATTCAGAGCAGCCATGGCGCGGGCAATACAAGAGGGACTGACGGGATGGGTGTGGTTGTACGCCAGATGAATAGCGCCAGGGGCGAGGTCAGACAAAACGGCCCTCCGGCCCGTATTGAGGGCAGCCAGGCCAGTCATCCCCGAGCCACAGAAGGGATCGAGGATAACGGCACAGGGCTCGGTGCTGGCAATGATAAAGGGCTCAATTGCAGCCGGCGGGATTTTAGTCGGATAGGTGTGGACCTGATAGGCGTTACTGCCCTTGGACGCGGCACTAGTCGGTGGGACCGGTCGTTTTGCCGGACCTCCTGAGTCGTGAAGCAACGCCTGCAGCAAGGCACGGGTTTTGCGGGTAACGGCTCGGCTGGCTTGTGGTGTCATGGAGCGCCTTCGGCGGGCGGCGCGGAGAGGACAAAGGACGCCGGGATAGAGTTCCAAGCACCGTACTCGTCAATACTGAAGTAGTTAGTCAAGAGCGTCTCGACGTCGCGATAGGAGTAGCCCGTCAACGCCCACCCCCGCTCAAGGCTGCTCCACACTGCGTCGTCACTGTTGTGGAACATGACGCTGGCCCAGGCGTCGAGGCGCAAGACACGAGCGATTTCGCTGAGTTGAATTCATAGGTCAGGGACGCTATGTAGAGGGTCTCGGAGAGCACGTCAGTCGGACGTTTTGGGCTCCACTGGTACCGGCGAGAAGCCCCGTTGACAATTGTCGTCATCGCGAAACGCATGGCGGTGGGTTCAGATGATTCGTTCGCCGCCCGCCACGCCGCGCCAAGCGCGCGCAAATTTCGTCCGGTGAAGAAGTCGGCGGCGGTGATAATGCCGATGTCTCGGTGCTGGCCTCGCCACATCTCGCGCCAAGTCTCGAGCGGGGCGGTTGGGTACCAATCGCTGATGTCGGCGCGATGGTCGTGAAGGGCGGTCGTGGCCTCGGCTTGCGTGAGGGGTCGTTGCTCTCGCGTGCGGCACGCAGGGCAGGAGACGGAAACCAGTACCGGAGTGGCTGGACCAATCTTGACGTCGGATTTGCGGAAGGTGGCCCTGCATGCCGGACAGTGCAGGGTCTTGTCGAGTGTTCCATCGGGCCGTCGTGCCGCATCCCAGAAGCGTACCCGTCGGTCACAGGCGGGACAGGTGAACGTGTCCGACCAGACCGTGTACTCGGTACGTGCTTCGCCGGCACAGCTGATGCAAGGTGTGTCGTAGAGCTCGCTTTCCAACATGGCAAGGTCATCTAACAATCGTCGAGCCGCTTGAGCGAAGCAGAGAGGATCTGGGCGGGCGGTGTGCCCGGTTGATATGTGAACCGCCGCGGGCGAGAGATCGGACAGCACACCATTGCGCCCGGTCATCAAGCAGGCGACCCCTGCCATCCCCGAGCCGCAGAAGGGGTCAAGCACGACGGCATCCGGACGGGTGTAGTGCTCGATCATTGGCACGATGCCTTCGGGGGGCACCTTGGTGTGGTAGCTGTGAGCCCGGTAGTAGATCGATCCTTTGCCACCGATTATCTCATGCCGGTACGGCTCGATGATTTGAGTGGTCATCGCACCTCGCTGGCTTCGCCGAAGCGTACGAGAAGTTGGGTGCCGAGTGCGTCGGCGATCCGAGCCATTGTTCTCAGAGTGATCTCGTGGACCCCTGTTTCCCACCTAGCCACGACGGACTGAGAACAACCCAGGCGTCGAGCTAGCCGTAGTTGAGTCAGGCCAGCGGCCACCCTGGTCCTGCGGATGAGAGACGCGACTTCCTTCGGGGGCCCCTAGCATTCGCCCGAGACGGGAGAGGTGGAACCAGTGCCAACACAGCTCAGAGGCTATGAGCTGATGGGCGGACGTTAGTGGATCCCCTTCCAGAACGATCGGTCCCGTCCGGGCCCGTCGATATCCGGTCTCGCCCCGGCTCCTACTGGGCTGGTCAGGGACGGGTTCAGCAAGGAAGGAGCTGATGGGCC
>PMLI01000195.1 GCA_003158835.1 Acidimicrobiaceae bacterium | reverse complement strand
GCTCGAGGCCATCAGGGCGATGCCGAGGAACCCCGGGATCTTGGGGTTCAGCCGGTCGGAGAGGAAGCCGGCGACGGGCGCGATGCCGCCCTGCAGGATCCCCATGGGGAGGAACAGGAGGCCGGCTTGGAAGGCCGTGTAGCCGAGCGAATTCTGGAGGTAGAGCGGCAGGAGGAAGGTGCTGCCGAACATCCCCAGGCCGAAGATGAACAGGGCCAGGTTCGCGAGGCTGAAGTTGCGGCCCTTGAACAGGCTGAGGTCGATCAGGGGATGCTTGACCGTGAACTCCGTGATAAGGAAGACGACCAGATAGACGGCCGACAGGGCGAAGCAGGTCAGGATGTAGCTCGACGTCCAGCCGCCCGTGTTCCAGGCGGCGTTGCCGTTGGTCAGGGCGAGCAGGAGGGTGCTCAGGAAGACGGCCACGGAAACGAACCCGACGACGTCGAACGCCCGGATCCGCTCGGACCGGTACTCGCGCTGGATCAGGACGGTGGCCGCGATCCCGACGATCCCGACGGGGATGTTCACGTCGAAGATCGTGTGCCAGGCGAAATGGTCGACCAGGTAGCCGCCGATCATCGGGCCGAGTGAGACCGAGGCCGCGGAGGCGATGGCCCAGAAGCCGAGGGCCAGCCCTCGCTGCTCGATGGGGAACTCGCGGGTGACGATGGCCATGCCGACCGGCATGAGGAAGCCCGCCCCGGCCCCCTGGATGACGCGGCAGGCGATCAGGGTGTCCAGGTTCCAGGACAGGGAGCAGAGGAGCGAGCCCGCGGTGAAAAGGCTGAGGGCCAGGAGGTACGTCCGCTTATAGCCCAGATGGTCGGCCACCCAGCCCGACGTGGGCAGCATGACGGCGAAAACCAGCATGTAGGCCGTCACGACCCATTCCACACGATCGAGCGTGACGCCGAAGACGCCCATGACCTTGGGCAGGGCGACGTTGACGATGGTGGCGTCCATGATGCTCATGAACATGGCAGCCACGAAGACGGCGCTGATGGCCACCTTCGGGTTCATACGTGCTGGCAAACCTGCTCGGCTCCTCCCGGGCGGGCCGGGCGCCGGCGAGGCGCCGGCTGGCTGTCGGCGCCCGGCGACGGGGATGTCAGGTACCGGAGGGGACGGCTCGCCCCCGGGTGCCGCCCTGGCCGCTACCACAGTACTGGGGCAATGGCCGGGGCCCAGATGGCTCGGCCAGGCTTGTCGGCCGCCAGGGCTTCGATGCGCACGGCAACCGGCTCCGGACAAAGCGGTTCCACGCTCGGCCATGTCCAGGCGTTAGTGGCGATCGCGGCGTAGGCGAGGCACTAGACAACCGCACCCGGCGCTGTTACCCTTCCCGTCACCCGCATGTGAGGACTACCGAAAGGAACGTTGATGGCTGAGGTTGTCGTGATCGAGTTCGCCACGCCTGGCGCCGTGAAGATCTACAACGAGGTCAACAAGATCATCGGTTGGGACGGTGTCCCGGACGGGGACGCGTGGCCATCCGGGATGATCAGCCACGTCGCGGCTGAAGCCGGGGACAAGCTGATCGTCGTGGAGGCCTGGGAGTCCCAGGCAGACCAAGAGAAGTTCATGGCGTCCAAGCTCGGCCCGGCGTTCCATGAGGCCGATGTCCCGGCGCCGACCAGGGTGGAGTGGTTCAGCGCCGTGATGAACGTCCACCGCTGAGCCACCTCGCCTGCATTGGCGGCGAAGGGCTCCCGACCTTAGGGTTGGGGCCAGAAAGGAGCCTGGTCATGCAATCTCGTGAACGAGTGCTGCGGGCGCTCGCCTTCCAGGGCCCCGACCGCCCCCCCATCTCCCATGCCATCCTCCCTTGCGCGCAGTTCCACTATGGCGACGCGCTGCAGCGTGTGGTCGATGCCGTGCCGGAGGACTTCGGGTGGAGCCTGCTCCCGGACCTTCCGCCCGAAGATCTGCCTGCCGCGTACAAGGCGGGTGACAACCGGGACGAATGGGGCACCCTGTGGAGGGTGACGCGCCAGGGGCGTTTCGGCATACCGATCGAGTGCCCCATCGCCCCGGACTGGAGCAACTACGACACCTACCGGTGGCCGGAGCTGGGCCCGGGTACGCCGCTTGACACTGCTCTGCCCAAGTACCGTCAGTACAGCGGGCAGATGACGGGGGAGAGCGATGCCTATTATCCCCGGGGCGGGTCGCTCACCTTTTTCGAAAAGCTGCAGCAGCTGCACGGCTTTGAAGCCACACTAGAGGACCTGGCGACACGCGAGCCGATGATCTACCGCCTGCGGGACGACCTGCTGCAGTTCAACCTGGCTTGGCTCGACCGATGGTTGGCGGAGGACTACCTCGGCGTGCAGTTTGCCGACGACTGGGGGGCACAGGCCAACATGCTGGTGTCACCGGCGATGTGGCGTTCGTTCTTCAAGCCGGTCTACGCCGAGATGCTGGGCAAGGTCAAGAAGGCCGGCCGGCAGGTGTGGTTCCACAGTGACGGTTACATCCTGCCGATCATCCCCGACCTCATCGAGCTCGGCGTCGACGTCCTGAACTGCCAGAGCGCGGTGATGGAATCGGACAAGCTCAAGCAGTTCGCGGGCCACCTGTGCTTCCGTACCGACATCGACCGCCAGCACCTGCTGCCCTTTGGGCGGCCCGAAGACGTCAAACGGCAGGTGCATGAGCTGTTCGAGGCCCTGGGGACACCCAACGGCGGGATCGTTGCTTCCGGCGAGCTCAGCTTCGACGTACCGCTGGCCAACATCGAAGCGATGTACGAAGCCTTCCTCGACTTCAGGTACTGACGACCACGAGGACTTCGCCCCGCACGGGCCAGGTCGCGTAACACGGCTGTCATAGGCCGGTAACGTCCCCGAAAACCGGGCCCAATAACCTCAGTCAGGCCCGGGGCGTCCCGGAGATCGAGCGCCGGCCCGTCTCGGAGGAGCCCGTGACCCTGTTACCCACCTAGCGGGCGCCGAAGAAGCTCCCGGTCGCGTCCTTCGTCGAATCCCTGTACGAGCGTTACCGCGATCTTGGCGACGGCGTCCCTGCCAGCTACATCCCCCCGCTGGCCGAGGCCGACCCGTCCTGGTTCGGCATCTCGCTGGTCACGACCGATGGGCATACCTACGAGGTCGGTGAGAGCCGGCAGCCGTTCACGGTCCAGTCGGTTTCTAAGCCTTTTGCCTTCGGGATGGCGCTGGAGGACCGGGGAGCCGAAGTTGTGACCAAGCACGTGGGCGTGGAACCGACGGGCGACCCTTTCAACTCGATCTCGGTGGAGGAGGAGACGAAGCGCCCGTTCAATCCGATGGTCAACGCCGGGGCGATCGTCACGACGAGCCTTCTTTCCGGCGAGACGGGCGTGGAGCAGCACTCGCGCCTACTGACGGGCCTGTCTCGCTTCGCCGGCCGTCAGCTGGTCGTCGACGAGAGGGTCTTCGAGGCCGAGCGGGAGACGGGCGACCGCAATCGCGCCATCGGCTATTTCATGCGGGCTCTGGACATGGGCCCCCCCGACGTCGAGGCGGCGCTGGATCTCTACTTCCGGCAGTGCTCGGTGCTGGTCGATTGCTGCGACCTGGGGGTCATGGCCGCGACCCTGGCCAACCGGGGCGTCAACCCGCTCACCGGCGAGCGCGCCTTGGAGGAGGGCCAGGTCGTTCGGGTACTGAGCGTCATGAACACGTGCGGGATGTACGACTTCACGGGTGAATGGGTGTTCCGGGTCGGGATCCCGGCCAAGAGCGGCGTGGCCGGGGCCATAATCGCGGTGGTCCCGGGTCAACTCGGTTTCGCGGTGTTCTCCCCGCCGCTCGACCGGCGGGGGAACAGCGTTCGTGGGACCGCCGTTTGCGAGCAGCTGTCCCAGCACTTCAATCTGCATGTCAACCGGGCCCACTCGTCCGGGCCCTCGGTCGTTCGCCGCAGTTACCGGGCCACGACCGTACGCTCCAAACGGGACCGCGGGGCGGTGCCGACCGAGGCGCTGCGCCGTGGCGGCGAGATGATCGCCGTGTTCGAACTGCAGGGTGACTTGTTCTTCGCCACCGCCGAAGCGCTCAGCCGCGCCGTGGAGCCCGAGCTCGGCCCGGCCCTTTACCTCGTACTGGGCTGTCGCCGGGTCGGCTACATCGATCACGGTGCTTTCGAGGTCCTGGCCGACCTGGTGGAGCTGGCACAAGCGAGCGGTCTGGTGGCGGTCCTGGCCGAGGCATCTGCGATGTTGGAGAACGACATGGTCCCGGCGTCCATAGCGGCGCTGCGCTCGTTTGGAGACCTGGACAGTGCCCTCGAGTGGTGCGAGGACCGGGTGCTCGAAGCTCTGGCGGTGCCGAGCGAGCCGACCGAGACCGTGCTCGGCGACCAAGAGCTGCTGCACGGCCTCGATGCCGGCGCATTGGCCGTCCTTACCGGGCGTACCGAAGCGCAAAGCTTCGCTCGGGGAACCCATGTGTTCTCAGAAGGAGACCCGGCGGACCGGATGTTCTTCCTCATCGCCGGCCGTGTGAGCGTCCAGTTGCCGGTTGGTGACCACACCCGCCGTCTGGCGTCGATCGGGCCCGGCTCGGCCTTCGGCGAGATGGCGCTGCTCGATGAGGGGAGCCGTTCGAGCACGGTCGTCGCTGATGAGGATTGTGAGTGCAGGGCCCTGTCGCGCCATGCCCTTACCGAGATGGAGCATGGACCGGGGTCGGAAATCGTTCCGGTCCTGTTCAAGAACCTGGCGAAGAGCCTGTCCAGACGCCTTCGGGAGACCAACGAGATGGTCCGGGCCCTGGAGTGACAGGGTGAATGCCCGGTGCGGGCGCCCGGCCTCAGCCAGGGGTCTCGGCGATGGCGACAAGCCGTGCTGCGGACGGCAAAAGCGACCGTGCACCGCTCCACACAGCTCTGATGGTCCGCCCCAGGCTGAGCTCTACGCACGGGACCGCCACCAGTTGACCGCCCTGAAGCTCGGCCTCCACGGCCAGGGCGGACAGGATGGCGGGGCCGGTGCCGGCCATCGCCGCGGCCTTGATCGCAGTCGTAGAGCCGAGCTCCATCAAAGGCCGGACTTCGAGGCCCTGGTCGGCCAACGCCAGGGTCAGGGTGTCCCGCGTCCCTGACCCGCGCTCTCGCAGCACCGTAGGGGTACGGGCCAGCTCTGTCGCCGTCAGTGGGCGCCGGCGTCGGGCCCAGGGGTGGTTCTGGCCCACGACGATCACCAGCCGGTCGGCGCAGATGTCCCGGGCGCGTAGATGACCCGGTGAACCTGGTCCTTCTATGAAACCCACGTCGACCTCACCGTGGCTGACCATTTCGACCACGTGGGCGCTGTTGCCCATCTCGAGGGAGACTCCCACCTCGGGCAAGGCCGTGGCGAGGCGCCTGAGCCAGGCCGGGACCAGGTACTCGGCCACGGTGAGGCTGGCGCCTATGCGCAGGTGAGAGCGTTTGTCACTGCGCAACGCCTGGGTGCCGGCCAGGAGCGCCCGCACTGCGTGCAGGACGACGCCGGCCCACTCTACGGTGGCCGAACCGGCCGGGGTCAGGCGGGAACCGGTCCGCGCCCGCTCCAGGAGTTGCAGCCCCAGGGCTCGTTCCAGGGACCGCAGGCGCATGCTGGCCGCCGGCTGGGTCACGTGGTGGGCAGCGGCGGCGGAGCTGATGGACCCCAGCTCGCCCACCGTGACGAGCAGGTCCAATGCGTCCAGGTCGGGCAGTGGTTGCGGCAGAGGCATAAGCAAACCTTAGGACGGGATCAGCACAACACCCCTTCCAGGCTGCGCTTACCGGGCCCAAGCTGAGTAGTGGAAGGAGACCGCGTGACCCTCGTCCATGAGCCTGTTGTTGATGCCGGACCGGTCTTCAGGGCGACAACGCTCCCGCCCGTGGCCTGCGGGCCCGGGCCCGGGAGGCGGCGACTTGCGACCGTAGCGCCGGGCGTAGCGGCGGCGGCCGCCATAGCTGGCATCGCCACCCTGCTGGGCGGTCTTGTTCCTGTCGTCGGTGCGCCGGTCTTCGCCATCGTGGCCGGGATCATGGTGCCGGCATCCCGTCTGGGCGCCGAACGCCTGCGCCCCGGTTTGGCATTCACGTCCAAGACGGTCTTGCAGGGATCGATCGTCGTGCTCGGGTTGGGGCTGTCGGTCGCCCAGGTCGTGTCGACCGGGGAGAGATCGCTCCCGGTCTTAGTGGGCACACTGGTCATTGCCCTCGGGGTCGCCTGGTGGGCGGGGCGCGCCCTGCACCTCGGTTCGGACCTCAACGTCCTCATCGGGGTCGGCACCGCCATCTGCGGAGCCTCGGCCATCGCCGCGACCGACTCGGTCATCGGAGCAGACGAGGCTGACGTGAGCTACGCCATTGCCACGATCTTCACATTCAATGTCGTCGCAGTGCTCATTTATCCCACCCTCGGCCACCTTCTCGGGCTGTCGCAACATGCATTTGGCCTCTGGTCGGGCACTGCCATCAACGACACGTCTTCGGTGGTCGCCGCCT
>PMLI01000459.1 GCA_003158835.1 Acidimicrobiaceae bacterium | reverse complement strand
GTTGGCACTCCTACCCCGTCCACGTCGACAAGGTCTCTCCTCACTACGGCCAGCGCCGCGCCGGGGGCGGCCTGCCGGACCTCTGTCACAAGGCGGCGGGACACACTTGTCGCCCTCACGTCCGCTGGCGGTGGGTTGATCGACACGCTATAGGTGACCCCGGCGAGCTGGGGGTTCGCCAGGGCGTGCCGGATACCGGAGTTGACCGTCAGCGCGCTGACCACGCCGAGGACCCCGGCGATGGCGGCCACCAGGGCGGGGCGCACGGGCACACTGCGTGCTCCCGGGCCGCGCTGCCACGCCATTCGCACTCCCACCGCAACGGGCACGGGGGCCACGCGGGCGAACCAGGACAAGAGAGCTGAAGGCTGCCCCTCGGACTGTCGCGTCTCGCGACGTGAAGCACTCAGCGCGAACAGGACCGCCCCCGCCGCCAAAGAGATAGCCGTGACGGCAATGCCGGTGCCGAGAGCCGTCCCGTCCACATGGACGCCAACATCGGGGTCGATCTGACGGGCCATCCCTAGGGGGAACAAAGGGGACAGTGCTACCGACGCCACCAGCCCGACGACGACGGCAACACAGATGGCCAGCGCCGCGCTCATCAACGCCGCGGCCGAGATATCACGATGGGTCAGGCCGATGGCCCGCAGGGCGGCCAGGTCTTGGCCGATGAAAGATGCTGACCGTGAGAGGACTTGGGCGACCAGAAGGCCGCCGGCCAACACCACGGCCATGGCGATCATGTAAAGGGCAAAGCTTTCCACGGCCAAGCTGGTCGTGACCCGGCGACTGGCGTCGCCCAGGTCGAGCACGGGTACGCCGGGTGCCAATTGAGAGCTCACGTCGCGTTTGAGGGCTGCCATCCCGGCCACGCCCCCGGTCACCCGCACTACCGCGTTCGGCACAAAAAGGGCCTGCCGCCGGTAGTGGGCGACCACTCCCGGCGAAACGAGAGCGTTGGGGGTAAACAAGAACTCCTCGGTGGTCCTGACGATGCCCACTACCCGCAGGGCGATCTCCGGCCCATTCGGCGTGCCACCACCCAACTGGTCCGGTGCATAGGTACGGACATGCATTACGTCCCCGACGCCGATGTGTGCCACGGTCGCCACCTGCTCGTTGACAACGGCCTCGTCGTCTGCCTTGGGGTTGAACATCCGGCCCGCCAACACGACCGGCTTGTCGACATTGGTAAGCCAACCGTCACCGTCAGAGGCGAACAACACGCCGTTGGGCTGCCCGTCGAGGTAGCAAAAGATCAGGTCCCAGACCGCTAGTTGCGCCACCTCGGGGCGGGACGCCAGGCGCCCCCAGTCTGGGTGCATGTCCCCGACCTGGCTGGTGAAGATGAACGCGTTGGCGGCATTTGTGGCCTTCTCAAGCCGGGTGAGAGCGGTGTCGGTGCGACGAGCGCCAGCGAACGAGGCGGTGGCGAAAGCGGCAGTCACGCCGGCCAACAAGCCGAGGAGGACGAGGGACCGCCACCGGCGCCGGAGATCAGCGCGCGACCACATCGCTGGCGCCGCCCAAGAGCCCATGCGCCAGGGTATAACGGGAAAGGGCTACAGGCCAGCGTGCGCGCCTCACCAAGTCGAGGGGTGCTGGCACCGCCTTCCTATGGCCGCCGCACCCTGGAGTGCCCGTGCGCCACACCGGCCAACACCAAAGCGCGGCACACGTAGGCATCCAGTCGGCGATCACGGATTGGTGGCCGCCCGGGAGCCTCGGGCGAACAGAGCACAGAACCTGCAGCCCCTTTGGGCGCAGGTCATGTGTAGGTCGGCATGTCGAGCGCAGGAGAACCAGCGGTCGTCAAGGCGTGGCAGCATGTACAGCCAGGCCGTGGGCAGAGCCAGCGCAGAACAACCATACGGCGGCGGTCTTCAATGCGTTTCATTGACTGCCACCGGGAAGCCGAGAGAGCTGACACGAGCTACCGTTGCCAACTCCTATCAGCCCAAAGCAAGCTCGGTTGCTTGGCCACCGGCTGGTGAGCGTTACCTGACGTTCGTCGAAGCCAGCTACCCCTGTCGGGCGGTACGGGCTATAGCCGAACGTCCACTCGCTCAGCACTTGCATCACCTCGTCCATGCCGCGGCACGTCAACGTGGCCATCGTCCGCAGGCGCCCTTCGGAGACGAGACGTCCCTCGAGCATCGCGTCGTAGACCCCCGCTACCCCAAGAGCCGAAATTGTCCCCATTGAAGGGATGTCCGCGTTTGTTAGAGAGCGAGACGGCTAGCGCTGGTGACATACAGATCTGGAACTTCTGGGCGCCGGCGCTACATTTTCCAGGCCGAGGGACCGTCGCAAATATTCGGCGTTCGGAGCGGCACACCTCGGTCTTGGCGGCCCGTATGGGCTACCTAACGAACATTTCGACGATGGCAGTAGACCGCCTGTGTTGGCTCGAAAAGGGTTACAAGTCCGGGGCACAATCGCTGCCGGGAGCCGGCGCATGGTAAACGGAGGGTGCCCCGAATGGTGGGTACACCGGTAGGGCAGCACGCCCGACCGGTTGTTGTCCGGAGCTGTCCAGGCGGTCCCGGTATTGTCCGACACGGGCGCCCAGACCGGCGACGATGCCTTGTGCAACTCGTCGTTGGTCGACGACCGTTGCGGACCGGGTCGTCTGTCGTTCCACGGTGGCATTGAGCCGTCCGAGCTCGTCGGCGCGTAGACCGATGGCGGTGTCGAGGCGAGCAACCTCGGGGGCGACGTGGTCCTGCCAACGCTGCTGGGCGCCGGCCTGACGTTCAGCCCAGGCGACGGCCTCTTTGGCGGCGGTGCGCCGGGCCCACCAGTGCAGGCCGTGCTCAGATTCCCCTCGGGCGGCGGCCAAGCCCGCGTTTGCTAAGGCGAGATCCGAGACGGCCTGGCCGGCCTTGGTGCCGACATAGTTGCCTCGCCCGGCCAACAAGTCGACCCGGGCCTGCTCGGCTTGGTGAAGGGCCGTCCGGGCCGCGGCCAGCTCGGAACTGAAGTCACGATCCTGTAGGTGACCCACAGCTTTTGCGGTAGCCCGCGTCCGGGCTAGGGCCAGGGCGACCACCCGGGAATGATGCGGCGTGGCCAGAGAGACGACGGCCTCCTTGATGGGTACCGCCGGTAGGCCGGCGTCCAGCGCCCAGGTGGGCGTGCGCCGGACGGACCAGTCCCGGCGCAGGTCGTCGGCGGCCTGGGCCAGGTTGTCGGCCACCACCCAGGCGTGGGTGGACTCCCGGGCGCGGCTCATGGCCACGTAGGCCAGTTCGCGTCCCCCGCCGTCGGCGAACAGGTGGGCCCGGGCCGTGGTGGCACCTTGGCTCCGGTGAACGGTTGTGGCATACCCCAGGCCGAGGCGGTCGGCCCCAATTTCATCGCCGGCGAGCCGTACCTGGCGGCCGTCGTCGGTGCGGAGGACGAGGGAACCGCTGTCGGGCTCGACCGTTTCTATCGTGGCCCGCTGCGAGGTGACCAGGGTGCCGGCGGCGCCCGGGGCCAGCGTGACGACGCGGTCGCCAGCGCGGTAAGAGGCCCCGCCCAGGCAGGCCAGCTCGGGCCCGGACAGCCGGCCGCTGGCCTCCATCCAGGCCCGGGCGCGCCGGTTGAGCTCGGCCACGTTGGCCCTTCGCCAGGCGTACAAACCCGTCTCCTGACCGCCGGAGGTATCGGCGGCCCAGGCGTCTACCGCTCCCTCCAGGGCGTCCTCGCGGCGGGCAGAAGCATGTACGCGGCCGTGCGCGGCGTACCACTCGACGGCGTCAGCGACATCGCCGTCCCGCAGCGCTTCGAGGGCTTGGCGTTCTCCGGGGTCGTGCTGGCGGCGGTTCTCGGCCAGGTAGTGAACAGCGTCAGGGTGGCGGGCCACCAGGGCACCGAGAGCTCCACCCGGCCCGACCGGCCCAACTGGTGATGGTCACCGGTGAGGACCAACTTGGCCCCGGCGGCCTCGACATAAGCGCTGAGGCGCACCAGGTCGACATCATCTGTCATGCCAATTTCATCGCACACGACGACGGTCTTTTCGCCGAGAGCGATCTGTCCGTGGTCGAGCCTCCAGATGAGGCTGGCCAGTGTGCGCGACTCAGAGATGCCAGCCTCGGTGCCCAGGTTGCGGGCTGCTTGGCCCGAGGTGGCCGTGCCCAGCACCTGGTGGCCGGAACGTTCGTAGGCCTCCGCTACCGCCCGCAGCATGGTGGTCTTGCCGGCGCCGGCCACCCCCACGACCAGCTCCGCTCCTCGTCCCGAGGTGCAGATACCTATGACGGCGGAGCGCTGCTCGTCTGAGAGCCGGGCACCGATGGTCCCCTCGGCGCCGGCGATAGCGGCCTCAACGCTTTCCGGGGAGGCCACGGGCCCGTCGGTGCGCTCCAACTGGCGGGCCAGGCTCTCGGCGAT
>PMLI01000242.1 GCA_003158835.1 Acidimicrobiaceae bacterium | reverse complement strand
CGCCGCCGTCGCCCTCGCTCATCTCAAGGGGATCGACCCTACCCGGCCGCGCCACCTCTCCCGGTCGATCGTGCTGAAATGAGCCCTGTCCGCTGCGCCGGCGTTGAAGGAGCGTAACGAGTGCCGGACCCCGCCCGGTTGGACCCGCCTGCGATGACAGGCAATCGTCGTTGGCTCCGTGCCGTGCGCCACCCGTGGTCATGAGGTCAGTGCTCGCCCTCGACATCGGCGGGACGAAGCTCGCCGCTGCGGTCGTCGCTGCCGACGGCAGCGTCCAAAGCCGGCGCGTGATCGGTACAAGGCCCGAGGACGGGGCCGACTGCATCATCCGACGGGCCCTGGAGCTCGTCGACACCGTGGGCCACGAGCACGTCGGGCCCCCGTTGACCGCCCTCGGCGTCTCGACCAAGGGGGTCACCCGGGAGGACGGAGTCTTGATCGCCGGCATGCCGGGCTGGTCGCGCCTGCGGATCCCGGCCCTGCTGCGGGAACGGTTCCCCGACCTGGTGGTCTCGATCATGAACGACGTGAAGGCCGCCACCATGGCGGAAATGACCTGGGGCGCGCTCCGGGGCATCTCGCACGGCGTCTACCTGAACCTCGGGACCGGGATCGCGGCCGGGATCGTCGTCCGGGGCGAGATACTCGAAGGTGCCCACGGCGCCGCGGGCGAGATCGGCTACATGATCACCAGCCCGGAGGCGCTCAGGCGGAGCGAGCACAGCGCGACGGAGCGCGAGGACGTGCCTTGCCCCCTCGAAGAACTCGTTGGTGGGCGGGCCGTCCCGGCCCGGGCCCGCCAGGAGCTCGGCGTGGCACTGACCATGGAGCAGCTCACGTCGCGCAGCACCCATGACAAAGGGGCCGCCGCCCTGCTCGAGGACATCTTGAACGAACTGGCACTCTGGACCGTCAACGTAGCCATAGTGGTCGACCCCGAGCGCGTGGTCATCGGCGGCGGCTTCCTGCGCTCACCGTCCGACTTGTGCAGCCGGGTCCGCACCGCGTTCGAGCATGCGGCGGCGTTTTCTCCCCAGGTCGAACCGGCGTACTTCGGGGCCGACTCCGCCCTCGTGGGCGCCGGTGCCCTGGCGCTGCGAGTTGGAGCGCCGCCCGGGCCGGGCCCGGGAAGACCATGAAGAAAATATCGTCCATCTTGTTCACTAAAAGGACCGTCTTGTTTACTAAAAGGAGAGGTACCACATGACCAAGCAAAGCCAGAACCTCCTGCGCAAGGCGGCGGTCTCGGGAGTTGCGAGCGCACTCCTGGTCGCGTGCCTGACGGAGGCCTCCTCGGCCGCGACAACGTCGTCGGCTACCAGGCTCGGCGCGCCAGACGTGACCATCAACGTCGCAATTGCGTACCCGGCGCCGTCAAAGGCTGCGCTCGCCGCCTTCACGAAGGCCACGGGGATCAGCGTCAACTACTCGTACATCCAGTGGGACAACCTGCAGACGAAGATTGCCGCCGCGGCCGAGGCCCACACCTATTTCGCCGACGTCACCGACGTCGACTGGTCCAAGGTCGGCGAGTACTACCAGACGAAGTGGTTTACGCCGCTCAATAAGTATTTCAACGTGGCCTCGCTGCCGGCTCAGTACCCCCAGGTCGCCTCGTTCGTCCGCAACGGTGAGCTCCTCGCCATGCCGAGCGACGCGTCGCTGTTGGTGACCGACGTGAACACCAAGGACTTTGCCAAGGCCGGCATCATGAAGATGCCGACCACGTTTGCCCAGTACCAGGCCGACCTGGACAAGATCCAGAGCCAGGGCGTGGTGGCGCACCCCCTCGACATCCCGTTCGCGGCGGCCGAAGGGCTGTCCACCTACTGGTACGAGATGACCGCCGCCTTCGGCGGCCAGGTGCTCAGCAGTTCCTACAAGCCGGAGTTCACTTCGCCCTCCTCGGCCGGCTACAAGGCGATGACCTGGATGGTGGCGGCCTATAAGGACGGCCTCGTGCCCAAGGGCAACCTCGCTCTGGACGACTACCAGGGCTTCAGCGACGACCAGGCCGAAAACCTCACCGCCAGCGTCTTCTCCGATTATTCCGGCGACATCGGCACCGTCTATGACGTACCGAGCTCCTCAAAAGTGGTCCATCAGATCGAGTACATCCCGACTCCGGGGACCAACGGGCCCGCCCCCAACCTGGCCAATCCCGACGGGATCGGCATCCCGGTGATGGCCAAGCACGTCACGGCCGCCGTGCAATTCATCAAGTGGTACGACGAATCGTCCAACCAGGCCGCATTTGCCGGTGCCAACGGCGCCGCCACCTCCGTCAGTGGTTTCCCTCTGCCGGCCAACAACTCAGGCTTGGCCCTGCTCGTCTCGTCCGGCAAGGTCCCCGGCGCGGCCGAACTCGCCATCCTGACCAAGGACCACTCCCGGGCCATCTTCCCGGCCGGGGCACCGCCCTGGTACCCCGCGTTCAGCAATGCCGTGTACACCAACCTGCACAGCGCGGCGGCCGGGCAGGAAAGCGTCGCCAGCGCCATCAGCAACATCGCCTCGCAGATAGCAAGCCTCGCCGGCTGAAAATGGCGGCCTGCTCGAGCCATCGAGCCCTAAGAGCGCGGCGCCGGTGAGGTCGGCCGGGGCAGGACATGCACCGGCCTCCCCGGGCAGCAGGAAGCGGCCGCGGCAACGGCGCCGGCGGGGGGGCGTTCTCCCCTACGCCATGGTGGCGCCGCTCGTCGTTTTCATCGGCGCGCTCGCCATATACCCGACGGTGCTCACCATCATCGAGGCCTTCTTTCATTCGGATCCTCTCACCCCACCGGACCATTTCGTTGGGTTCGGGAACTTCGCGGCCGTTTTCGCCAATTCTCAAGTGCGCCACAGCATCGAGAACACCGGTTGGTACGCGCTGTTCGGAGTAGTGCTCACCGTCGCCTTCGGCACTGGGATCGCCCTGCTCCTGCAACGACCGTTCCGGGGCCGGGGCGTCCTGCTCGCCATCGTCATCCTGCCGTGGGCACTGCCCGGCGTGGTCGAGGGCGTGATCTGGTCGTGGATCTACAACCCGACCTTCGGCGTGCTCGACTCGGTCCTGAAGAGCGCACACCTCATCGGCCAGTACCAGCTCTTCATAGGTTCGCACCAGATCGAGACGATCCTGCTCATCGCCCTCGTGCAGGTTTGGCAGATTACGCCGCTGGCGGCGCTGCTGGTGCTGGCCGCCACCCAGTCCATTCCCGATGAGCTCTATGAGAGTGCCCGGGTGGACGGAGCGACCTGGTACCAGCACATAACGCGCATCACCCTGCCACTGGCGCGTCCTGCCATAGCCGTCGCCACGGCCGAGGCGCTGGTCATGTCCATCAACATCTTCGACCAGGTCTACGTGCTCAACGCCGCCGCCACCACCGGGTCGTCTCTGATGAGCCAGACCTATTTCATCACGTTCCAGGACCTGAACTTCGGCCAGGGCTACGCCCTCTCGCTGTTTGCCACCGTGGCGACGATCCTGTTGTCGTTGCTCATCCTGAAGATCGTGTACCGGAAGGTCGAGTACTCATGAGGCGCCGGGCGGGAAGCTTGGCGCGCCTAATGGCCCTGGCGCTGGTCGTGGTGTGGTCGCTCTTCCCCATTTACTGGGCGCTGAAGACGAGCCTGTCCACCAACGTTGCCGCCCAGAGCACTCCGGTGCAGTGGTGGCCCACCCACCCGAACCTTACGGCTTATCAGGCGCTGTTCGGGGCGGGCCCGGAAAGCCAGGACGCGGCCGGGGGCATCGCCCGCTCTCTCGTCAACATAACGGTGGAGGCGACCGGCGCCACCGTCCTCACCCTCATCGTCTCCGTCCTAGGCGCTTACGCCTTCGCCCGGCTCCATTTCCGCCTCAAGGGAGTGCTGTTTTATGCGGTAATCGCCACCTTGATGCTCCCCGTCTACGCCACACTGATCCCTCTTTACCGCATCATGGCCGACCTCAGGTTGGTGGACACCTACACGGGCATCATCCTCGTCTACACCTCCGGGTTCATCCCCCTGGCGATGTGGATCATGTACAACGTCTTCATGGCGCTCCCCCGGGCCATCGAGGAGGCCGCGTTCATCGACGGCGCCACCACCATGCAGGCCTTCCGCAAGGTCGTCCTACCCACGGCGCGCCCCGGGATCGCGGCCACCGCCATAGTCACCTTCCTGTTCGGCTGGAGCCAGTTCATCTTT
>PMLI01000291.1 GCA_003158835.1 Acidimicrobiaceae bacterium | reverse complement strand
GTGGTGGTGGTCGGAGCGGTGGTCGTGGTGGTGGTCGTGGTGGTAGATGTCGTGGTGGTCGAGGTCGTCGTGGTGCTCGACCCGGTAGTCGTGGTGGTCGGCCTGGTGGTCGCCGTCGTCGTAGACGTGGCAGGCCTGGTCGTGGTGGTGGCCAGCGTCGTGGTGGTCGACGGCACCGTGGTGGTACCGGTCGGCGTCGGCGGCGGCGGGAAGAAGGGGACGGCCGCCGTCGTGGTGGTCGTGGACGCCGTCAAGGTCGTGGTCGCCGACGTCGTGGTGGTCGTGGACGTCGCCCCGTCCGACCCCTCTGATGCCTTGGGCCTGGTGGCCGGCGTAGTCGTCCCGGGCGACGCCGGCCCGCCCACGGTTATGGCCACCCGCTGGCTGAAGGAGGACGTCTTGTTGCGCGCCACCAGGGCGAACGCCACTGTGCGGAGCTTTCGGCCCGGGCTCGTCCCGATGAAGACGTGAGCCGAGTACTTACCGGTGGCGCAGCTCTTCGGGTTGTGCGAAAAGACAATCGGCAACGACTGGCTCGACAGGAGCTTGAGCTGGCACGAAGTGGCGTGCTTGACGGTCCCGGTCACCTCGACGTGGCCGCCCGAAACCCCCAACGCGACGGGGCTCACGGAGGCCGAGACCACGACGGCGCGGGGTGGTGGCGTGGCCGCCGTGCTCGTCGCCACCAGGCCCAGCATGGCGCATACGGTCGTCGCCAGCACCACCGCGATCGTCTTCATGGCCCGTAGTTCCTTATCCTGACGACGGCGGGAGCGCAGTCGAAACCGTTGCCCATTCTGCCTGATGGCGCGCTGCTCAGTGGGCGCCCGGGCACCGGCACGCTAATTTGGGCACGCTAATTTGGGGACGAATGGCATCCTCGCAGGGCTTCGGGTCGTGGGGCCACCTGGCGGGCCGCTTCTTCGGAGCGCTGTCACCGGCCGCTCCCCCTCCCGAGGACGAGGCGTGGGCCTTGAGCTCGTTGCTCGAGGGGGAGCAAATTCTCTGGCGGCGCATGTCGGGGCCGGACCAGCGCCACGCCGTCAGTGTGGCCCGTGACGCCGTCCGCCTCCTCGGTCCCGACGGGCCGTTGCCCGAGGTCGTCGCGGCCGCCCTCTTGCACGACGTCGGCAAGGTCGAGGCGTCACTAGGTACCTTCGCCCGGGTCGGCGTGACGCTTGCCGCCCTGACGGTGGGCCGGGCCCGGTTGCTGCGGTGGGCAAGCTCTTCGGCCCGGCCGGGGCGCGTGTCGCGCCGGGCCCGCGTCGGCCTGTACCTCACCCACGACCGGCTGGGCGCCCAGCTGCTCGAGGCCGCCGGGAGCCGGCCTCTCACCATCTCCTGGGCCGGCGAACATCATCTGGAACCGGCTCGCTGGACTGTCGACGCCCGGGTGGGCGCGGCCCTCAAGGCCGCGGACGGGGATTGACCCCGGGAACCTTTCCGACCTCGGTCACCCCGGCCGCCTCGGTCACCGCGGCCGCCCCGGTCACCCCGGCGGGGCTGGCCGCGACCGGACTGGCCGGCACGGTGGGCCCTGGGATGGCTCCACTGGCAAAGTGCCCTCCGCGTGCAATGCCGGCACCAGTGCCACTCGCAGTGGCCGCCTTGTACGACCGGTAGCGGTGCACCAGGAACACGGCCACCGCCAGCACCGCCAAGGCACCGAGCAGGTACCCGGCGTCACTGAAACCGTGCATGACCGATTTCCAGCTGTTACCGACCTCATAGCCGATGACGGCCATGGCCCCGTCCCAAACCAGGCTGCCGGCGGCGGTCAGCAACACGAAACGCACGATGGGCACCTCGGCCACGCCGGCCGGGAGAGCAACGAAGTTGCGGATGACAGGCAACAGGCGGCTGCCGAAGACCCCCCATCGGTCGTGGCGGTCGTACCAGGCCTCGGCCCGGTCGAGATCGCGGTGGGTGAGCAGCAGGTAGCGGCCGAACCGGTCGACGAAGGCCCGCCCCCCGGTGCGCCCGATGGCCCAGGCGGTACACGCGCCCACGACCTCGCCCAGGGCCCCGGCGGCGATGACACCCGGCAGGCTGAGCTTCCCCTCGGCGGCCAGGACACCGGCAAAACCCAGCGTCAACTCGGACGAAGTGGGCACGCAGCAGGACTGCAGCACCGAGAGCAGGAAAATGGCAATGTACCCCGATGAGGTGACGAAACCAGTCGGGTTGAGCAAAGCGAGCAAGATCAGCTCCTAACCGTCGCGGCGAGCCGCCTTCCCCGGGGTGCCGGGCGCTACGTGAGCACCCGGTGCCGGCTGAAAGCCTCAGTGTACCTACGCCCGTAGCCAGGGACCGAGGATCGCGAGCCAGGCCCGGGCGCCCGGTGCACGGGAGACCCCTCCCGGCCCTGGATAGCATTCGCCTGATGGTCGTCAAGGTCAACGAAACCGGTCCCGCGGGCCGTTGGGCGGGCGCATGGCGCTCCTAGTCACATGCGCCTTGGGCATCCTGCTCCTGGGCGGCCTGCTCTTGCTGCGCCTGGAGTGGCGCCGCTACCGCGCCGACAGGGCGCCGGCGCCCCCACCCACCCCCGAGGAAGCGGCTCTGGACAGATGGAACGCCGGCGTGGTCATGCTGGTCGCCGGTCTCTCCGTAGTGGGCGCGCTCATGGCCTTTTGGGCCTCGAGCCAGTTCTCGTCCGCCTCAGGTCTCACCCAGCAAGCCGTGCAAGAGGTCACCCAGTACCAGACGGTCAAAGCCGAGCAG
>PMLI01000312.1 GCA_003158835.1 Acidimicrobiaceae bacterium | reverse complement strand
GCCATCGACGATTTCGGCACCGGGTACACCTCGATCAACGCCCTATCGACCACCCCGGCGGACATCCTCAAGATCGACCGGAGCTTCATCGCCGGGATGAGGGATCCAAAAGACGCCTCTCTGGTCCGGATGATCATGGAGTTGGCCCATCAGTTGGGCCTCAACACGGTCAGCGAGGGCGTCGAAACCATCGACCAGCTACAGGCGCTCCAGGCTCTGGGCGCCGATCACATCCAGGGCTTCCTCATCGCTCGCCCCATGCACCCCGACGGGCTTCGGACCTGGGCCTTGACCCGCCCTCAGGACCTGGCCGAGGCCCGGTGCGACCACGTGGGGCCAGTCCTGGCTGAACACGGCGTTCCCAGTCTCACGTAGGCCGAGCGTGAGGGGGCCGTCGCGGCCGGGTGTACTCCGGGGTCGGGCCGGCCAGGTCCTTTCCCGTGCCCTGGCCCCCGGTGCCCGTGCCCCGGTGCGGCCGGAAAAACAGCGCAGGTTGGTGTCCCGTTTGCCTTACCGTGGGACACCGCGCCAGCTCCGCCGCCTATAGGTCGTGGCCGAAGCGTACGGCTACTACAACCGTCTTTGTTGACAGAGGAGGCCACACGATGGCAACTGAGACTGCGGTCCTGGCCGGCGGGTGCTTTTGGGGGGCACAGGAGTTGTTGCGCAAGCGTCCCGGAGTGATCTCGACCCAGGTCGGGTACTCCGGCGGCGGTACGCCTAACGCCACCTACAACAACCACGGCGACCACGCGGAGGCGGTCGAGATAGTCTTCGACCCCGACGTGATCTCGTACCGTGACCTGTTGGAGTTCTTCTTCCAGATCCACGACCCGACGACGGTGAACCGTCAGGGCAACGACGTCGGGCGGAGCTACCGCTCCGCCATCTTCTACACGACTCAGAAGCAGAAGGGTGTCGCGCTCGAGACCATCGCGGATGTGGACGCTTCGGAGCTGTGGCCGGGCCGGGTCTCTACCGAGGTAGCCGCGGCCGGGCCGTTCTGGCCGGCCGAGGAGGACCACCAGGACTACCTGCAAAAACATCCGGGCGGCTACACGTGCCACTTCGTACGACCCGGCTGGAAGCTGCCGCACCGCCAAACGCAAACCGCCCATTAACCGCGGTCGCCGCACAGCACGACGAGAAGGTCGGAGACATCGCCGCACTTGCGTTCCTCGTCCAGTTCGACGATCCGGGAACGGGCTGCGAGGGCTGAAAGAGCGAGTTGCCAGCACCGACCGCCAGCCTCGGGCGGCGCCCGAACGATCAGGCTGGGGCGTCGGGCCGGACGGGCATGTGCCCCAACGTGCTCGCCAGTCGGGCTTGCGCTCCTTCGAGCAAGGACGCCGAAGCCACCCCCGATGACAGCGCCTCGAGAAAAGCGGCCCCCTCGATCCGCAACAACCGGCTCGGAGATGCAGCCGTCACCGTCGCCGTCCGGGGGATGTGCTGGATAAGCCCTATCTCGCCGAAGTAGTCGCCCGGGCCCAGGGATGCGAGCTCCCGCTGTTTTCCGGCCCCGGCGCGCGACCACACCCTCAGGGTGCCGGTCTCGATGATGTACAGCGAGTCCGCCTCTTCCCCTTGGCGGACAACGTCCTCACCGGCGCTGGCGCCTATCTCCGTCGACTCCTTGGCGAGACGCTCCAGGGTCGAACGCGAAGACTCGGCCAGGAGGGCGGCGTGCTGTAAAAGGGCCACCCGGGGCGCGATCTCGGCCAATTGGACGGCGTTCGATTCGTCCATCCGGTGCAGCCAGGGCCAGCCGACCAAGCACAGAACGGGGATGAGGCCGCCCGCCAACCACAATGTCGTGTCGAGGCCGGCGGCGCTCAACACCGGGGGGGTGACCAATGCCCCGAGCGAGATGGCGATCAGGACGAAAGTAAAGAACGCGCCGAACACGCGCGCCAGCTTGTCCGGGGGGAGCGAGCGTTGCAGAGCTGTCATGGCGAGGACGTCCACCACGAGCGTCCCCGCCCCGCGCACGACCTCAACCGCGAAGGCGGCAACGGGTTGACGGACGCTCACCAGCATCAGGGTGGGAAGGCAATAGACAGCCATGGCGATGATGATCGCCGTCCCCAGCCGGGGCCAGGCCGAGATGCGCTTCACCAGACCGGCAGCCAGGACTCCGCCCAGGCCCAGACCGGCGAGCAGGTAGCTGTACCCATTGGCGCCCGTGCCCAGCCGCTTCTCGGAGACTATTACCAACAGCACGGTGTCGACCCCGTACACGAAGCTGGCGACGACGCTGTACGCCGCCAACACCGCCGCCGTCGGCGAGGTGACGATGGCATGCACGCCGACCATCATTTGGCGAACGGGGCCCACCGAACCCCCCGAAGTGACATCCACGGGCGCACTGCGAGAGGAGATCCTCGAAACCACCATTGCGGACCACAAGAAGCTGAGCGCGTTGGCGGCGAAGGCGAACGCGGGCGTGCCGACGACAAGCAGCAACGCGCCGATCGCCGGGCCGGCGATAACCGCCAAGTTGGCGACGGTGCTCGTCAAAGTGTTGGCGGCGGCGAGGTCGTCCTCAGGCACCAGCTGAGGGGTGAGGGCGGCCACGGCCGGCTCGTAGGACATGCTGAGAAGGGAGTTGATGCCGGCGATGCCGATTGCCAGCAATGCGGGGCCATGATAAGCGGCCACTATCGAGAGCGCGGTCATGAGCGCGGCGCAGGTGGCGTCCAGGGTTACCATCAGGCGGACACGCTCGAACCGTTCGGCTACTACGCCCCCGTAGGAGCCGAAGAGCACGGACGGCAGGAACCGGCCGACGGTTACGGCGCCGACCCAGGCCGCCGAGTGCGTTCGTTCGTAAACGTACACAGCCAGACCGATGTTGTAAGCCCATGATCCCGCCGCTGAAACTGAGTAGCCGGCCATCAAAAGGCGAAAATCGCGCTGGCGTAAAGCCGTGATAAGGCCCCGGTGCGCCCTTTCCTTCATGACGACGTCCTTCGTCAGTATTCCTCCAATCTCGTTGAGGATCGTACAGGGGGGTGACGGCGGCCGGGACGGGGCCGGGCCCCGGCTGGGGCGCCGGGCGCCGGGCGCCACGGTCGTAGGCCAGCTCTGCTGCTCCCACACCACGACGCGGTAGGTCCCCGGCGCCTTCGGGCGCCTGAGCGACCCGGTACGGGTACTCGCCCGCGGCGACCGTGACCCCGAGGAGTAGCCTGGGGGGCCAACGAAGGAGCAACTATGTTCGAGGGGCTCATGCGGGGCCGCACGGCGCGACGCGAAGCGGACGCCACGCTTCGGCTTCAGCAGTCCATACGCTATACGGCTCTTTACCGTAAGGCCTGGAATACCAAAGACGATGAGGGACACCCTCTCAACGGAGTGCAACGGTTCGACAGCGATGTCCTGGGCCCGGTTGGTGTCAAAATACGGAAGGTCCATGACGAAGGTCGTGGGCATGTACCTGCGGCCGTCCTGGACGAACTGCAAATAAAAGTCGACGCCTTCGTGGCCAACGGCGGCCTCTAGCACCGGAGCTTCGCGCTAAGCG
>PMLI01000354.1 GCA_003158835.1 Acidimicrobiaceae bacterium | reverse complement strand
GGTGTGGTTCAGGTCCTCGCGCTTCAACAGGAGCCGCACACCCAGCGCCTCGGACAGGTTGCGACATTCGCTGACCGGGCTGGGGCGGCCGGCGTAGTCCCGGAGCACGGCGTGGTAGCGGTCCCGGAAGGCGGCGCTCGACCAGGCGGCCCGGAACGCGCGCTCCAGATCCTGGCAAGCGGGCACCAGTGCTTCGGGCACGAACCGCCCACCGAAGTCACCAAACCGGCCGCTGGCGTCGGGCTGGCCCATCAGGCCGGCGCCGGACGGGCCGCCCGTCACCTCATCGACCTCGCCTCATCGACCTCGCCTCATCGACCTCGCCTCATTCGTCATCGGCCCAGTCGTAAGGCCCGGCCGGCGCGCCGGCCGGCGGCCGGGACGGGGGCGCCGCCACTTGCGCCTCGGCCCGTTTGGCGGCTTCGAGGAACGCCTTTACTTTCATCGGATCTTTGATGCCAGGTGACGCTTCGACCCCCGAAGTGACGTCCACGCCCCAGGGCCGGGCCCGGATGATGGCGGCCTCGACATTGCCCGGGTGCAGCCCCCCGGCGATCATGAGACGCT
The DNA here is from genome assembly GCA_003158835.1 of Acidimicrobiaceae bacterium. GTDB lineage: Bacteria > Actinomycetota > Acidimicrobiia > Acidimicrobiales > Palsa-688 > Fen-671. The sequence goes on along the minus strand of PMLI01000354.1, from coordinate 14,512 downwards.
GGCCTTCGGGCAGGTCGCTGGCCATTGCCCAGTCGAAAACGTTGCCCGAGCCCGGGGCCGGGGAGTCGAGCAAAATGGCGTCGGCGCCATAATCGTCGGCGTGCGCCACTCGGGGGTCCCCCCCGGGCAAGGCCTTTATGACCATGGGGATCCTCTGGCGCACCCACCGCGTCTCGTCCGGCGTTTCCCGGCCGTGCAGTTGGGCCGCCTGGAGGCCGGCCGCGTACACGATCTCGACGACGCGCCGGGGGGCGTCGTCGCGGAAAACCCCGACGGTCAGGAGGTCCTCCCGGGGCAGGCGCTTGACGATGTCGGCCACCCGTTGCGGGGACACTTGACGGGGGGAGGGGGCGAAGACAAACCCCACGGCGTTGGCGCCCATGGCCACGGCCAGGAGCGCATCGTCCTCGGAGGTGGTACCGCAGATCTTCAGCAGCACCGGGAAGCCTCGACCGCAGAAGCCTCGACCGCAGTCAGGGCGGCCAGCGCCGCGCCGGGATCGGGGGCGGTCACCAGAGCCTCGCCCACCAACACGGCGTCAAAACCGGCGTCGGCCAGCCGCAGCACATCGTCGCGGTTGCGCACGCCGGACTCGGCCACCCGGACGACGTGGCCCGGCAGGCTCCCCGCCACTCGTGCGGCACGCCGGGCATCGACTTCGAAGGTCACGAGGTCACGCTGGTTGACGCCGATCAGGGTGGCGCCGGCAGCCAGCGCCACGGCCGCCTCGGCCTCGTCGTGCACCTCGACCAGAGCATCCAGGCCCAGGCCTCGAGCGGTCCCGAGCAACTCGGCCAGCTCCGTCGCGCTCAGGGCGGCGACTATGACAAGCACGGCGTCGGCGCCCATGAGCCGGGCATCGCACACGTCGGCCGGGCTGACGGTGAAGTCCTTGCGCAACACCGGCAGATCCACGGCCGCTCGGGCCTGCGCCAGGTCGTCCGCCGACCCGGAAAAGAACTCGGCGTCGGTCAGGACCGACAGGCACGCCGCGCCGGAGCCGGCGTACGTCTTGGCCAGCACGGCCGGGTCGAGGTCGGGGGCCAGGGCCCCCTTCGAAGGGCTGCGCCGCTTGATCTCCGCTATCACCGCCACCTCGGGCCTTGCCTTCAGGGCGGCGCCGAAACCGCGCGTCGCCGGGCACGAGCCTGCCTCTGCCGCCAACCGGGCCGGGTCCCGCCGGTCGACCCGGGCCGCCTCGCGGTGAGCAGCGAGGATCTTGTCCAGATAGGTCGGCATCTGCCACCAGCGTAGCCCGGCCTTGGCCTGGCCCCGGGACGGGCGTGGCGGGCTCGGGGCGCCAGAGTTCACACCTCGGCACCGACAACCTGGCATGCTGGCGAGATGGCCGCCGATATGGGCACCATCGTCGTTGTAGAGGACGACACCAACATCGCCGACCTCGTCGACATGTACCTGCGCCGCGAGGGCTTCCGGGTCATTCAGGCCGGGACGGGCGAGACGGGCCTGGCCGCCATAGAGCGGGAGCGGCCCCGCATGCTGATACTGGACGTGGGCCTGCCCGGGTCGATCGACGGCCTGGAAGTGTGCCGTCGGGTGCGGGCCAAACAGACGCTGCCCGTGCTCATGCTGACAGCCCGGGACGGCGAGGTCGACCGCATCCTGGGACTGGAACTGGGCGCCGACGATTATGTCACCAAACCCTTCTCGCCCCGGGAGCTGGTGGCCCGGGTCAAGGCCATACTGCGCCGCTCGGACGGCACCAGCGGACGCAACGAGGTGCTGATGGCCGGCCGGGTCGAGGTCGACGTCGTCCGGCGGGAGGCGAGGATCGACGGAGAGGCCGTCGCGCTGGCCTCCAAAGAGTTCCAGCTTCTGCAGTTCCTGGCCGAGCGGCCCGGGCGGGCGCTGTCACGCCAGCAACTCCTCGACGGCGTGTGGGGCTCGGGTTGGTACGGCGACGACCGCACGGTCGACGCCCACGTCCGCCAGCTCCGCAAGAAACTAGGGGACGCTCTTCCTCTCAGCACCGTGTGGGGCATGGGCTACCGGCTCGGGTAACGCAGGCAAACGATGCGCCGGCGCATAAGCCTCACCATGTTCGCCATGGTCGTCGGGGCGCTCCTGTTCGCCGGCCTGGCCACGCTCGGCCTGACCGACCTCAACAGCGTGCACCAGACCCAGACCGAGCTGGTCTCAGAAGCCAAGAAGCTGGCCCAGGGCGTGCAGGAAGAGGTCGCCACGGGCCGGCGCCACGAGTCGATCTCCGTGCTTCGCAACTCCTTGAGCGTCCTCAAGGCGCCGCTGCGCCTCCAGGGCGAGGCCGTCTTTGCCGTATCGTCCGCCGGCTGGTCCAACCTGCTGAGCCCGGGCCAACCCCTGCCGAGCGGCCTCACGGTAGGCCAGCTGGACATGGCCGACCTCATCAACAGCCTGCCGGTGTCCGGTCACCGGGGACGCCTGGCGTACGCCGCGTACTTGTTCTCCACGCAGGTGACGGTGGCGGGCGTCGACAACCTGGTGGTCGTGCTGACCCGGGTATCACCGAACGGCGTAGGGGCCGAAGGGGTGTGGTTCGCCATCGCCGCCGCTGCCACCTTGGCCGTGGCTTTGATCGCGGCCGACCGCCTGGGCCAGCGCCTGGCCCGCCCCCTGCAACAAACCGAATCGGTCACCCGCCGCATCGCCGCCGGTGACCTCGAGGCCCGGGTCCCGGTCCCTGACGGCGTGGGCCATGAGCTCGTCTCGCTGGCCACCTCGGTCAACCAGATGGCGGCCGGTCTGGCCCGGGCGCAGGGTACTCAACGCCAGTTCCTCATGTCGGTCTCCCACGACCTGCGTACTCCCCTCACGTCCATCCGGGGCTTTGCCGAGGCGCTCTACGACGGGGCGACGACCGACGTCCACTATGCCGCCGGCGTCATCGGTGCCGAGGCGGGGCGGCTGGAGCGTCTGGTGACGGACCTGTTGGAGCTGGCCAAGCTCGAGGCGGGGGCGTTCAGTTTGCACTGCCGCGCCCTTGACCTGTCCGAAGTAGTCCACGACGCGGCCCAGGCCTTCACACCGGCCGCGTCAGCCCTGGGGTTGGCCGTCCAGATCAGGACCGCCTCCCCCGAGGAGGTCTGCTGTGATGCAGACCCGGACCGTTTGGGCCAGGTGATGGGCAACCTGGTCGAGAACGCTTTGAAGTTCGCCACATCGGTAGTGGCCGTTTCAACCGGCCAGTCCGACGCCGGCCCCTGGGTGGCGGTGGAGGACGACGGGCCCGGCATCCCCGAACAGGACCTGGGCAGGGTCTTCGAGCGTCTCTTTCAGTCGCGGGCGGTCGAAGGCCGCAAGCTCGGCTCGGGCCTGGGGCTCGCCATCGTCGACGAGCTTGTCGTGGCCATGGGTGGCCGGGTAGCGGTCCAGTCCCCTACCGGGCCCCATGGTGGCACGCGCGTGGTGACGACGCTCAGGCCCGCCCCCAGCGCGCCCCCAGGGCTCTACAAACCATCCCCCGGGGCGGCGGCACCGGGCCCGGTGCCGGCTTAGAACCTGGCCGCTTAGGGATCTGGCCGCTCAGGCGTTGCCGGGAAGCTCGGTGCCGAGCCCTCGGCGACGCAATGGCGGGACGACCCGGCCGCCCGCAGCGCGGCGGTGCTCCGGCCGCGTCGCTTCCTCGGCACCCTCCACGACGAAGCCCGCGTCGGCGATCATCTGCAAGTCGGCGGCGCCCGGGGCCCCCTCGGAGGTGAGGTAATCGCCCAGGAAGATGGAGTTGGCAATGTGCAGGCCTAGGGGCTGCAAGCTGCGCAGGTGCATTTCCCGGCCCCCGGCGATCCGCACCTCGACATCGGGGAAGATAAAACGGAACATCGCCAGTACCCGCAGGCACCGGGCCGGGCTGAGCTCCAGGTACCCGGCCAGGGGTGTCCCCTCGAAGGGCATGAGGAAATTGACCGGGACAGAGTCGGGCCTAAGGTCGTGCAAACCAAAGGCCACGTCGACGAGCTCTTCGTCGGACTCCCCCATGCCGACGATCACCCCCGAGCACGGCGAAAGCCCGGCCCCGGCGGCGTGGCGGACGGTCCCCACCCTGTCCTCGAAAGAATGGGTACTGCATATGCGCCCGTAATTGGAGGCGGCCGTGTTGAGGTTGTGGTTGTAGGCGTCCGCGCCCGCTGCCTTCAGGCGGGAGGCGTGCTCAGCCCCCAGAATGCCGAGGCAGACGCAGACCTCGAGCTCGGGGTGACCGGCCCGGATGGCGCTGATGGTGCGGGCGACGCGCTCGACGTCACGGTCGCTCGGCCCTCGCCCGCTGGCCACCAAGCACACCCTTTTGGCTCCGGCCGTGGCGGCCCGGTCCGCCTCGCCCGCCGCCTCATCGGGGCTGATCCAGTTGTAAGTGAGCACGCCCGCTTCCGAACCCCGGCGCTGGGAACAGTACGAACAATCTTCGCCGCACAGACCACTCTTCATATTGACCAGGTAATTGAGCTTGACCCGGTTGCCGAAGAAGGCCCGCCGCAGCCGCGCCGCTCCCGCCACCACGTCCAGGAGCACGTCATCGTCCGAACGCAGCACAGCCAGGGCCTGGTCCCGGGAAGGGCGGCGCAACGCCAGGGATCCTTCGGTCATCTCGGCCAGCCAGGCGGGGGTGCCGCAACTGGGGACGGTGCCGGTGTGAGCAGTCATGCCAAAAGACCTTAGGCGCGGCCCGCCGCGGGGCCCCTCCGCCAGCGCGTCCTTGCACCCTCGAAAAGCCGGTCCTAGCGTGACGGGCATGACTGGCACCCCTGGCACCGACGGCTGATGCGCGCCGGCGAGCTTTTCGAGATCAGCAGCGGCGACCGCCGGGCCGTTGTCACCGAGCAAGGCGCCACCTTGGCCCGGGTCGAGTGGGACGGCAGGCAGATCATCGCCGCCCCCGCGGACGACGGCTTCGCCAGCCCCGGGTGCCATGGCCAACACCTGATGCCGTGGCCAGGCCGGGTGCCCAAGGGTAGGTACGAGTACGAAGGCGAGCACTACCAGCTGCCGATCACGGACCACGTGACGGGCGCCGCCATCCACGGCTGGACGCGCTGGGCCACGTGGCAAGTAGCCGAGCACGGTCCCGACCACATCACCCTGGGTTGCCGGATATTGGCTTTGCCGGGCTACCCCTTCCCCTTCGAGTACGAGATGTCCTACCGATGGTCCGACGACGGCCTGCAAATCTCGGCGTCGGCCAGGAACATCGGCAACCGTTCGGCCCCTTTCGGTTACGGCGCTCACCCTTACTTCACCCTGGGCCCGCCCCGGATCGACGACGGCATATTGCAGGTCCCCGCCAGCCGGTACTTCGTATACGACGACGATTTGATCCCTAAGGGGCCGCCCGTGGCCGTGGACGGTACCGAGTTCGATTACCGGGAAGGCAAGCCCATCGGGGCTGCGGTCTTGGACGTCACGCTGACCGGCCTGGCCCGGGACGAAGAAGGAAGGGCGGCCATCAGTTTCCGGGCGCCCGATGGCAGCATCTGTATTTCGTTCCTCTATTACGAGCCTTTGGAGTACGTCCAGCTTTACAGCGGCGACACCCTCCCGGCCCACCGGCGGGAGGGGCTGGCCATCGAGCCCAACACGTGCCCTCCCAACGCTTTCAACAACGGCCTCGACCTCTTGCACGTCGCCCCTGGCGCTTCGACCCGAGTGCGCTGGGCGTTCAGCGTCAAATAGCGCTCAGCCCCAAATAGCGTCAGGCCCAGATAGATGGCCGTCCAGAAGGCGCCCGCCCGGGGGCCAGCCCTTCAGCGGCCCTGCACCGCCTCGGCCAGCCCGGCCGGGGTAACGGCGACAAACAGACCGTCACGCTCGGCCAACCAGCGCCGGTTGCGCACGTGCAGCTCCTCGTCGCCGTCGTAGTGGTTCAAGTACACGAGCAGGGGGTGCCCCGACAGGGCGCGAGCAGCTAGGCGGACGTCGTTGAGAGTGCCCAGGCCGGCCCCGGCCACGAGGACGACCCACTCGGGAAGGAGCCGCTCGACCAGGTCGACGCCATCGGCGAAGTCAGCCTGGGGCGAGCCGACGCCGCCGGCACACTCCACCAGGCCCACGTCCAGCGCGGGGGGCCAACGCAGCTCGCCCAGGAGATCGGCCAGGCTGAAGGAAGCCAGACCGAGGGACTCGGCCGCCATGGGCGGCGCCATCGCCTTGGGGTACCAGCGGGCGGGCGGGCACACTGCGGCCGCCTTTTCGCCCGTCGCCTCCGCCAGGCGCGCCGCGTCCGTGGGGCCATCTTCGGGCGCAAAGGACTGGGCCAGCTTGCGGGCGTTCACCTTCAAGCCCCGGCCCCGCAGGCGCCGGGCCAGCTCGCAGGCAACCCACGTCTTGCCCACTTCCGTGCCGGTGCCGGCCACCACCACCAGCCGGGCGGGCCTCAGTCGGCCGGGCATCACCTCACCCGCCCAGGCGGGCCGGGGCGGCACGCTCCAGGACGAGCACGCCCAGCAGTGTCAGGACCGCCGCCACCACCAGCGCCGGCCCGAAGTTCCTCAAGCCATAGTGCTGGAAGACGGCACCGAACACGGCCGAGATCGCCGACCCACCGATATTGGCGGCACCGATCTGCCATCCGATCACATGGCGGGCCATTTCCTCGCCCACCCGGGACGGCGTGAGCGCCACGAGTGCCGGGAAGACGCCGGCCAGCGCACCACCGATGACGACGAGGCCCAGCAAGGTGACCACCGTCGACGGCCGCCACCACACCACGAAGGCGCCGGCCACGGCGACGACGCACCCCCAGCGGACGATGGCACCCTGCGACAGCGGGCGGCGGGGGGCAGCGAAGGCGAAGCGCACTGCCGTCAGAGCACCCCAATAGCCGAAGGTTGCCAGGCCCGTGGCCCCCGTACCCAGGTGCAGTGGCCCCCGGTCGAAGCTCGGCTCCCACTGGCCGGCCGAGACCTCGAAGCCCGTGTACACCATGAAGACGACCAGGCCCAGGGCCACGGTCACAGTCATGCGGCCCCGGCTCAGGGCCGGCTCCGGGGTAACGGACGCGGCCGGGTGACCGGTCTCGGTGGCAGCGACCGGTCCCTGATCGGCCGGTCCCTGATCGACCGGCTCCGGCCCGACTGGCTCCGGCCCGACCGGCTCCCCGGCGTCCGCCGCCGGCCCGGACGGCCCCCGGGCCGCCGTACGCCGGCCCACCAGCCACCACCCCGTCACCATGATCAGTTCGACCGCCAGGACGACGCCGTAGCCGGGCCGCCAGGAGCCGATCAGGAGGGCGGCCGTTATGACCAAAGGCCCGATGGTGGTGCCCACGCCGTAGCAACCATGCACCAAATTGAGCAGGCGGTTGCGCTTGGCGACGGCAATAGCGGTATTGACAGCGCTGTCCAGAAAGCCTGCCGCCACCCCGATACCGGTGCCGGACATCACGAAGAACCACAAGGCGGGCGACACGATGATCCCCAGGGCACCTAGCGCGGCGATGGTGCCGGCCAGCATGATCATGCGCGTGATACCGAGCCGGCCCAGCACCAGGCCGGCCACCGACGAGCTGGCGATGGCCCCGAACGTGGCCACGAGCAGGACGATGCCGAGGTCCTCGAGGGGGGCGTGGAAGCCGCGCCGTACCGCCGGCCACGCCGTCCCGATCATCCCGTCCGGCAGCCCGAGGGCCACGAAGGCGTACATCGCCAGGGCATCGAACGATTTGCCCTGGCCCGACACCGTCAGGGGGAGGCCGCCGGTCCTCTCACGGTGGCCCTGGCGCGGGCTCACCGTCCGCCGGCGGAGAGGGGAAGGAGACTGACCCGGGCTTCGACAAACTCGTGGCCCGGCTGTGCCTCCCCCCCCACCGCCAACGTCTCCCCCGGCTCCACCGCTCGGCCCACGTACCCCAGGGCCACCCAGCCGCGGACCGCCGAGCGAGCCACACTGGTCAGCCGGCCGACTTCCTTGCCCGCAGGGGTGCCCTCCCCGGCCGGGCCCTCCTCGGCCGCCTGGTCCTCGCCGGCCGCCGGGCCGTGTCCGGCGGCCGGCCTCCGGTAAAGCGGCCGCCCCGGGGCGGCCGGCCCCGACAGCAGCAGTCCCCGCAGGTGGCGAGGGACATTGCTGCCACGGGAATCGATGCGGGCCACGAGTTCCTGGCCCGTGTAGCACCCCTTGGTGAAGCTGACCGACGCTTGGACCAGGCCGGCCTCGGCCGGGATGGTCCGCTCGTCGAGCTCGGAGCCGTGCTTGGGGAACCCGGCTTCTATGCGGGCGGCCTCATAGGCCTCCTCACTGACCACGACAGCACCGGGGGGCGCCACCGGAGCGGGCCCGAGGAGGTCATAGCCGTTGAGGCCGCCCCATTGGAACGGGACGGCGAGCACGTCCTCGGCCGGAGCAGTGGTGGCCGGAGCGAGAACCGCGCCTGGCCCCCGAACGGCCACGACGCGCCAATCCAGCTGCTCCACGTCGGCTTTGGTGCGTAGCCGGAAGCGCAGCAGGCGGGTCGCCAGGGGGGCCCCCATCCCGGCATCGGTGTCGAGGACGAACTCGTCCTTCCCGGTCCGGTAGACACGGACCAAGGCGTCCAGCTTCCCCTGTGGCGCCAGCACCAGCGCCCACGCCCAGGCGCCGGGGGCCAGCGCGACGACGTCCTGGCTGAGCTGGCCCTGCAGGTACCGTTCGGCGTCCGGGCCGCTCACGCGGACGACGTCGCGCCGCACCTCAAGGGCGCCGCGGCCGTCTCGCAGGGCGAAATAGCCCTGTTCGTAGGTCACGCCGGCCGCGTCGGTCACGCCGGCCTCGTAGGTTCAGCCGGCCTGCAAGCTTCAGCCGGGCTGCCGCCTTCGCGAGCCGCCGCCATCCGGCGCGCCCCGGGGACGGCGGCCAGCAGCGCCGCCGCCTTGTTACGGCATTCCTGGTCCTCGTCCTCGGCGATGCTGTCGGCGACGATGCCCGCCCCTGCCTCCACGCTCGCCTTCCCGTCGGCCGACACCAGCATGGTCCGAATGGCGATGGCGGTGTCCACGTTGCCAGCGAAGTCGATGTAGCCGACGACGCCGGCGTAGGGCCCGCGCCGGGCCGGTTCGAGCTCGTCGATTATCTCCATCGCCCTCACCTTGGGGGCGCCTGACACCGTCCCGGCCGGCAGCGTGGCCCGCAGCACGTCGACCGGGCCCAGGCCCGGCCGAAGCCGCCCCGAAACCTGCGAGGTCAAGTGCATAACGTGGCTGTAGCGCTCGAGGGTCATGAGCTCGTCGACGACCTCCGAGCCGAACTCGACCACCCTGCCCACGTCGTTGCGGGCCAGGTCCACCAGCATGACGTGCTCGGCCCTCTCCTTGGGGTGCTCCGACAGCTCGGCCGCCAGGCGGCGGTCGTCGGCATCGGTGCGGCCCCGCCGACGGGTGCCGGCGATAGGCCTGGAAATGACCTGGCCGTCGCGCACCCGGACCATCGGCTCGGGCGACGAGCCCACTACCGCCAGCTCGGGGTACTGGAGCAGGTACATGTAGGGGCTGGGGTTGACCTGGCGCAGCGACCGGTAGAGGTCGAGCGGCTTGGCGCCGAGCTCCAGGTCGAAGCGTTGGGCCAGCACGACCTGGAAGATGTCGCCGGCGAAGATGTACTCGCGGGCCGCCCCCACGGCGGCGGCGTAGAGCTCGGCCGACGTGCGCCGCCGCGCTGGGGGCAGCTCGTCGTCGCGGTCGGGGGGCACGATGACGGGCTCGTCGATCGGCTTGGCCCCTTCGGCCGCGAACTCATCGAGCCGCTGGAGCGCCCCGTCGTAGAGGTCGTGCAGCTCGCTCGCGGTGGCGCCCGCTGGCACCGGCACCGCCTCCACCAGCGTGACCCGCTGGCGCCAGGCGTCGTAGGCGGCGATCTGGCCCACCACCGACACGATGGCGTCGGGATAGCCGAGCTCGTCGGGGGGCGGCTCGGCCAAGTGCTCGATCTCGCGCACGACGTCGTAGCCGAGGTAGCCGACGAGGCCGCCGTGCAGCGGGGGCAGCCCGGCCAGTTCGGGCGCCTGGTAATGGGAAAGCACAGCCTCGATGGCCGCCAGGATGCCGCGGTCGGTTGGCACGTCCGCCTGCACCGAGCCTTCCACGGACACCTTGCCGCGCCTCAGCGTCAGGGTGGCCGACGGCCTCCGGCCGATGAACGACCACCTCCCCCACGTCCCGGCGTGCTCCACCGACTCCAACACGAACCCCGGCTCGTCCTGGACCAGCCGGGCATAGGCCGCCACCGGCGTGGTGAGGTCGGCCAGCAGCTCCCGCCAAACGGGGACGATGCTCCAGTCCCGGGCCAGGGCGACGAACTCGTCCCGGCTCGGGCGTACCCCGCCGCTCCCGGGCCCGCTCACCGGCCCGGGCCGGGGACGGGCGTACTCACCGGCCCTCGCCGCCGGCGGCCGGCCCGGTACCGGCGGCGGCCGGCTCGGGCCCGAAGCGCCGGAAGAAACAACTGTGGCTGCCGGTGTGGCATGCTCCGGCCCCTTCCTGCTCCACCACGAACAGCAGCGTGTCCCCGTCGCAGTCGTAGTAGGCGGCCCGGACCCACTGGCGCTCGCCGGAGGAGTCCCCCTTGCGCCACCTCTGCCGGCGGCTGCGCGACCAGAACACGGTCCGCCCCGACTCGAGCGTTTCGCGCAGCGTCTGCTCGTTCATCCAGGCCATCATCAGCACCTCGCCCGACCCGTGTTCCTGGACGATGGCGGGGACGAGACCGTCGGCGTTGTAGGTGACGGCGGCCAGCTGCTCGGCAACGGGGGCTATGGGCGTGGCTACAGGCATCCCAACACACTAACGAGCTTGGTAAAACCCGTTGCGCTCAATAAATAGCCGGCCGCCTCTAGCCGCCGGCCATGGCCCCGACGACGACCAAAGGCTCCCGGCCCCCGGCCACGGCGTCGGGCAGGACGGCGTCGGCAGAGGCGTTGGAAAGATCGGTCTCGCCCGCGAAAAACCTTATGAACGCCCTCCGCTTGGCCGTAACCCGGTCCCGGACCGTCCCTTTGAGCACCGGGAACTGCTCTTCGAGCGCGTCGAGCACGGACCGCAGGGTCACCGTGCCCGCCACGCCCACCCGAACCTCGCCACCCACCCCGGCCAGGTCCCGCAACTGGGCTGGCAAGCGGACCCGGACCGATGTCACGGCCAGCTCGGGGTCACGGCAGGGTCTGGGCCTCGACGGAGAGGACGGGCGGCAGGTCCTGGACGGCCGCCGACCAGTTGTCCCCGGCGTCGGCGGAGGCATAGACCTGCCCGCCCGTGGTGCCGAAGTAGACCCCGCACGGCTCCAGCGAGTCGATGGTCATGGCGTCTCGCAGGACGTCCACATAGCAGTTGCTCTGGGGAAGGCCGCGGGTGAGCGGCTCCCACTCGTTGCCTCCCGTGCGGGTCCGGTACACGCGCAACTTGCCCTCGGGCGGGTAATGCTCAGAATCGCTCTTTATGGGCACCACATAGACCGTCTCCGGTTCGTGGGCGTGGACGCCGATGGCAAAGCCGAAGTCGCTGGGCAGGTCGCCGCTCACCTCGTGCCACGACTGCGCCCCGTCGTCGCTGCGCATGACGTCCCAGTGCTTCTGCATGAACAGCACGTCGGGGCGCGACGGGTGCAGGGCGATCTTGTGGACGCAATGGCCGACATCGGCATCGGGGTCGGCGATAACGCCCTCTGAGCTGAGGCCCCGGTTGGCGGGGCGCCACGTCCCCCCGGCGTCGTCACTGCGGAAAACGCCGGCGGCCGAGATGGCCACGAGGATCCGGGACGGGTCGTCCGGCCCGAGCAGGATGGTGTGGAGGCACAAGCCCCCGGCGCCCGGTTGCCAGGCCGGCGCGGTGGCGTGCTGGCGCAGGCCGGTCAGCTCTTCCCATCTCTGTCCGCCGTCGGTCGAGCGGAACAAAGCCGCGTCCTGGGCGCCGGCGTAGACGGTGTCGGGGTCGAGCCGGGAGGGCTCCAGATGCCAGATCCGGGTGAACTCCCACGGCCGCGGCGTCCCGTCGTACCACAGGTGCGTCCCGGCCTCGCCCTGGTAGGCGAAGTCGTTGCCCACCGCCTGCCACGTCCTGCCCCCGTCGTCGGAGCGCTGCACGACCTGGCCGAACCAACCGTTCGACTGGGAGGCGTACAGGCGGTCAGGTTGAGCCGGGGAGCCGTTGACGTGGTAAATCTCCCAACCCCCGAAGTGGGGGCCCTCCACTTCCCAGCGTTCACGCTTGCCGTCCGAAGTGAGGACGAACGCCCCTTTCCGGGTACCGACCAGTAACCGCACACCGCTCATCGTCAAGACCCCCCTAGAGATAAAGGCCGGTGCCGTCGGGTACCCGCTCGGCCGCCACGGCATGGATGTCGCGCTCGCGCAGTATCAGGTAGTTCTCGCCTTGCACCTCGACTTCGAAGCGGTCCTCGGGGCTGAAAAGGACCTGGTCGCCGGCTTTGATCGAGCGCACCTGGGGCCCGGTGGCGACGACCTCGGCCCAACTGAGCCGACGGGGGATCTCGGCCGTGGCCGGGATGAGGATGCCGGACTTGGACTTGCGTTCCCCCTCCGAGCGCGGCACCTGCACCAGGACCCGGTCGGTCAGCATCTGGATCGCCTGCTTGGGGGAACCGAGGTCGTTCGGGGCCATTTCCGGCAAGTTATCGCGCTCGGACGGCGGAGGCCACACCGGGCCGGGCAACGGGCCGGCCACGGCTCAGACGGACCGCACCGGGGCCGGCGTCACCGGCGCCGGCGGGCCGGTCGGCCTTACCGTCACCCCGGCCGCGGCCAGCACCGCTTTGGCCTGCGCGATGGTCGCCTCCCGGAAGTGGAATATGGACGCCGCCAGCACGGCGTCGGCCCGGCCGATGACGGCCCCGTCAACCAGGTGCTGCAGAGTGCCAACACCCCCGCTGGCCACGATGGGGATGGTGGTCTCGTCCACCACCCGCCGCGTCAGCTCGAGGTCGTACCCCTGCCTGGTACCGTCCCGGTCCATCGAATTGAGGACCAGTTCCCCCGCCCCGAGCTGCTGGCAACGGACGGCCCATCTCATGGCGTCGATGCCCGTCGGCACCCGGCCCCCGTGGGTATAGACCTCCCACGCCGGCCGCGGCCCGCTGACACGGCGGATGTCGATCCCGACGACGGCGCACTGGGCCCCGAAAGTACCTGAGATCTCCTGGACCAGCTCGGGCCGGGCCACCGCAGCCGAGTTGACGCTCACTTTGTCCGCTCCCAGCCGCAGCAGCCGCCTGGCATCTTCCAGGGTGCGGACCCCGCCCCCTACCGTCAGGGGGATGAAGACCTCTTCGGAAGTGCGGGCGACCACGTCGAGCATGGTCTGGCGGTCTTGGGCGGACGCGGTGATGTCGTAGAAGACGATCTCGTCGGCGCCCTCGTCGTCGTAGCGGGCCGCCAGCTCGACCGGGTCACCGGCGTCGCGCAGCCCCTCGAAACGGACGCCCTTGACCACCCGGCCGCCGTCCACGTCCAGGCACGGGACCACCCGGACCACCCTCACGAGGGCTGCCCCCGGGTCGCGGCCACGGCGTCGGGCACACTGAAACGCCCTTCGTAGATGGCCCGGCCCACTATGGCGCCGGCCAGGTGGCGCCCTGAAGCTTGCAGCCAGGCCAGCCGCCTCAGGTGCTCGAGGGATCCCACGCCCCCCGAGGCGATCAAGGGCACGTCGCACACTTCCAGCAGGGCACGGTAGCCGGCTACGTCGGGCCCCACCATGAGCCCGTCGCGCGAGATCTCCGTCACGACCACGGCCGCGGCGCCGGCCTCAGTCAGCTCGGTGACGGCGGCCGCGACCTTGTGACCCGACCCCTCCGCCCAGCCCTTGATGCGCACCTCTCCGTTGAAGTGGTCGACGCCCGCCGCCACTCGGCCCGGCCAGCGCCCGGCCAGGCCGGACAGGAAGCCGGGCTGGCACAGCGCGGCGGTGCCGATGATCACGCGCGCCACCCCCGCACCGAAGAGCTCCTCGGCATCGGCTTGGCTGCGCACGCCCCCGCCGGCTTGCACGGGGATGCTCACGGCCGCGGCGATGGCGGCCACCGCGCTCGCGCTGCATATCAAAAATAGAAAAAATTCCGTCAATAAGTTAACTTCGCGAAAATTTCCCGCCTCTTGATTAAATACGGATAAGGGTTTATATTATATCGCTTGTGAATGATGTGAAAATTTAATTTGATCGGGAGAAGGATATGCCGAACATTAAGTCCGCGAAGAAGCGGTTGAAACAGAGCTTGAAACGCCGCGACCGCAACAGAACCACCAAAGCAGCAATGCGCACATCAGTCAAAAAGGCTGAAAAAGGCGTCGAAGCCGGCGCCGCCGATGCCGCAGCAGCCGTGAAGGCAGCTTGCATTTCGCTCGACAAGACCGCCCAAAAGGGCGTAATCCACAAGAACACTGCGAGCCGCAAGAAATCACGGCTGATGAAGAAGCTCAACACGACAGCTAAAACTGCTAAAGCGTAATAAGCGCTGCAGGTAACCTCAGCCGGCGGGACGGGCTCCTCTTGGAGCGCATTTGCCGCATCCCGCCGAACCCGAAAAGTGAATATAATGAAAAAGG
>PMLI01000407.1 GCA_003158835.1 Acidimicrobiaceae bacterium | reverse complement strand
GCGCTGGTTGAAGTGGATGCGGTTTCCAAGAGTTATCCCCGGCGGGTGGGGCTCAGGACGGAGCAGCGCGCCGTCGTCGAAGAGGTTTCGCTCTCTATCGAGTCTGGCGAAACGCTGGGGCTGGTCGGCGAGTCGGGCTCCGGCAAGACCACCTTCGCCCGCACAGTGGCCTTCCTGGAGACGCCCACCTCGGGGGAGATCCGCTTACTTGGCCGAGCGCTGCCGCGGCGGCCGAGCCAGGCCAGGTTGCGCGAGCACCGCAGGCAGCTGCAGATGATCTTCCAGGACCCTTACACCTCTCTTGACCCCCTGCACAAGATCCGTTACGCGGTTTCGCGACCATTGCGGACGTTCGGGGTCATGCCCAGGAGCGCTCAGCGCGAGGCGGTTGAACAGCTCCTCACTCAGGTCGGCCTGGTGCCGCCCCGCGACTTCCTCAACCGCTACCCGTACCAGCTCTCAGGCGGCCAGCGCCAGCGGGTCTTCGTGGCCCGGGCCCTTGCGGCGCGGCCAACGATCCTGCTCGCCGACGAGCCCACCTCGATGCTCGACGTCTCCATCAGGCTCTCCATCATGAACCTGCTGCTCGACCTCCAGCACAGCCAGGGCCTCTCGCTCGTCTTCGTGACCCACGACCTGGCCGGAGCGTCCTACATGAGCGACCGCATAGCCATCATGTACGCCGGCCACCTGCTCGAAGTGGGCCCAGCTGGAGAGGTCATGGGCGAACCGCGCCACCCGTACACGCAACTTCTGCGCCGTGCGGCACCCGACCCGGCGAGCCACTTCGGCCAGGACAGCCGTTTCGAGGCTGGCGGCGACCCGCCCGACCTCACCGACCTGCCGAAGGGGTGCCCGTTTGCACCCCGATGCCCCCAAGCCCGTAGCGAATGCCGCGTCGCGCTCCCTCAATGGCGCCGGGTGGGGGCGAAACACGACGTCCGTTGCGTCCTTTACTGACCAAGAGGAGCGTCGGCAGCCGCACAGCTGGCGCCCAAGAGGCTAACTTCACGCGCCCAACGTAACCGCACCAAGGGGGGCCCACAACATGGAACTAGGAGGTTCTCGTGCCGGAACCCGACGTTGACACCAGCAGTAGGTTCTATTGGGGTGCCGCCACCGCCGCTTATCAGATCGAGGGCTCACCCCTGGCGGACGGCGCCGGCCCGTGTGTGTGGCACGAGTTCTCCCACACGCCCGGTACGATCTACAAGGGCCACAACGGCGACGTGGCGGTCGACCACTATCACCGGTGGCGAGAAGACGTCGAGCTCATGAAGAGCCTGAACCTCAACAGCTACCGCTTTTCCATCCGGTGGTCCCGCCTGCTTCCTGAGGGCAAGGGAACCGTGAACGCAGCCGGCGTCGGCTTCTACGACCGCCTGGTGGACGCCCTCCTGGCGGCCGGCATCGAGCCATTTGTGACACTGTTCCACTGGGACATGCCTTCGGCGTTGTTCCGCCTGGGCGGATGGTCGAACCCCGACGTCGCCAGCTGGTTCGCCGATTACGCCGCGCTTGTCGCCAGCAAATTGGGCGACCGGGTGAAGCACTGGGTGACTCTCAACGAACCGTTCGTAGTTTCCTCGGAGGGTCACCTCCTCGGCCGCCATGCGCCCGGGATGCGCAACATCTTCCAGGCCTGTCATTCGGTCCACCACCAGGTCCGGGCCCACGTCGCCGGGTACCAGGCGATCAAAGCGGTGTGCCCGAGCGGCGTCGTGGGCCTGGCTGCCCACGACGCCGCCGTCTGGCCCGCCACCGAATCCGGGGAGGACGTTGCCGCCGCCGAAAGAGCGGAGGGCTG
Source organism: Acidimicrobiaceae bacterium (assembly GCA_003158835.1). Classification (GTDB taxonomy): domain Bacteria; phylum Actinomycetota; class Acidimicrobiia; order Acidimicrobiales; family Palsa-688; genus Fen-671. Next base: position 14,816 of record PMLI01000407.1, on the reverse strand, counting down.
GCACAATTTCCCCTTGTTCTTCGATCCTCTGGTCCTCGGCCACTACCCAGAGGCGCTGGAGGACAGGCTGCGGCCCTACCTGCCCGCGGGCTACGAGAACGACATGGACGCCCTGCAGGTCCCCCCTGATTTTGTCGGCCTCAACTACTACCAGGGCTACTACGTCCGCAACACCGACGACAACTGGCTCGGCTGGATTGGGGTCGACGAACCGGACGCTCCCAAAACCACCATGATGGACTGGATAATCCGTCCCCAGGGCCTGCTCCGGGTCATAAATCAAGCCCACGAACGCTACAAGCTGCCTGACATCTACGTCACCGAGAACGGCGCCTCGTTCGACGACGTCCTCGACGGCGACGCCGTCCACGACGAGGACCGTAAGTCGTACCTGAAGTCCCACGTGGCCGCCGTGCTCCAGGCCAAGGACGAAGGCGCACCCGTCAAGGGCTACTTCGCATGGTCGCTGTTGGACAACTTTGAGTGGGCCTTGGGTTTTTCGAAGCGCTTCGGCCTTGTCTACGTCGACTACCGAACCCTGGACCGGACCATCAAGGACAGCGGGTACTGGTACGCAGAACTGGCGCGCACCGGGGTGCCGCCTGCATGATGAAGGCGCTGGCCCCTGGTCCCTGGCACCCGGGCCCACCGCCCCCGAACCGGGCCGCCCTAACCTGAACCTTAAAGAGCCTCCCGGCCCAAGCGCGAAGACTGGCGCCTGGCCCCGCCCACGGCAGGCGGAGTGCCGCCGTTGTTTAACAGTTCGTCGACCACCAGGCTAGAGGCACCCAGAGCGACCGCCTCCGGGCCGAGCCTGCCTACCTCGATGCTCACGCGGCTGGCCGTGTACTCGAGAGCCTGCTCTTGCACAACCTCCCGGATCTTGGTGAGCAGCACGGGGCCCAGCGTCAGTCCCAGCCAACCACCGAGGATTATCTTCTCTGGGTTGAACAAGTTGACCAGGTTGGCGACCCCGGCACCCAGGTACGTCGCCGTCTTGGTCAGAGCGGCGGCAGCAATTTCATTTGTGCGGGCGGCGCTGACAAAGCACTCCACCCATTCCTCCGAGTCCGGGTCCGACAGCGGGTACGCGTCCGGATCAGTTCGGTACCACTCTTCGAGCAGGGCATCGGCACCGATGTAGGCCTCTACGCAGCCCGAGGCGCCACAGCGGCAGCGCTTGCCGCCAGCGACTATGCACGTGTGGCCCCACTCGCCCGCGCTCGAGGCGGAGCCACGGTAAATAGTGCCGTTGGTAAAGATGGCGGCCCCCACGCCGGTGCCCCACAGCACGATCGCAACGTGGCCCGCCCCCCGGCCCGCGCCGAGCCACATCTCCACCTGCCCCAGAGCCTTAGCCCCGTTGTCGGCGAACACCGGGAGGTTGAGGCGTTGGCAGATCATCTTCTCCAAAGGCAGGTCGCGCCAGCCGATGTTGGGCGCATGAACCCGGGCCTCCCCGTCTTGCTCGGCAACGATACCGGGCAATGCCACTCCCACTCCCAACACCCGCCGGTCTTCGCCCCCCAATTGGCCCAGGAGCTTCTCGATCGCGACCACGATCTGGTCGATGACCACGGCCGGTTCGTGGTGCTGGGGGTGCAGGCCGACGTCGGCAGTGCCCACGACATGCATCTTCAAGTCGAAGGCTTCGACCCGGATGCAGGTTTCCCCTATTTCCACGCCGATCGCCACCCCGAAGTCGGGGTTCACTTCGAGAAGCACGCGCGGGCGACCGCCGTCAGACTCTTCGAGCCCGACCTCGGAAATAAGCCCCTCCTCTAGTAGCGCGGCGGTCACATTGCTGACGCTGCCACTGCTCAACCCCGTCAACTGAGCCAACACCACACGGTTGAGGGGGCCATCCATGAAAAGCCGCCGGAGAACCGCGCTTCGATTGACTCGGCGTAAGTCGAGTACGGTTGCTTTGGATTTGGTGATCAGGGCGGCACTCACTTCGTTCAAATCTTAGTTCAAGAGCAAGCCGGCCGACCCGGCCGAGCCCGCCGTGAGCCCCTCAGCTAGCATGGCCGCTACGAGCACGCCAGGGAGGAACAATGTCAGGCACGGCCGGCACAGATGATGAGATCTCCTACCTCGGGCTCCAAAACGGCACGCCGGTCCTCAGTTCCTCGGCTACCGAGTTCGGCACGGTGCAGCACGTGCTGGTGGTCGAATCACTCGCCCTCTTCGACGGGATTGTCGTCAAGGTCCACCGTGGCCTCCGCTTTGTCGACCGCGACCAGATCGCCAAAATCACCCGGACGGCGGTGCACTGCCAGCTGAGCGATGCCGAAGCGGCCGCCCTGCCCCGGCCTTCAAACCCGCCGGTCGAGGTGGTGGACGCCTTCCAGGACACGGGCCCATCTCTGCACGCCCGCTTTGGCCGGATGTTCGGCCGCGAACACTGGGTCGAGCGAGACCGGTAGACCGACACCACCAGGCACGGTCGGCCACGACCGGCAAAGGAGAGCCATGGACGTTTCGTGCGCATTTCCGACCACGCTCGAGTCTCCCGCTCACATCCAGACGGCCGAAGAACTCGGCTACGCCCGGGCGTGGCTGTACGACACGCCTCAGAACAGCCCGGACGTGTGGATGACCCTCGCCTTGGCCGCGGCCCGCACGACGCGGATCGGTCTGGGGCCCGCAGTCCTGGTGCCCACGTTGCGCCACCCGATGGTCAACGCGGCCGCCACCGCCATGCTTGTCCACCTCGCGTTAGGGCGGGTCACCGTCGCCTTCGGCACAGGTTTCTCGGGCCGGCGCGCCATGGGTTACGGCGCCATCCCGTGGTCGTTCGTGCGCGACTACGTCGCCGCCTACCGCGGCTTGTTGCGGGGCGACGTAGTCGAGTGGGAAGGCGCCTGGATGCAGATGCTCCACCCCACCGGCTCTGCCCCACCTCGGCCCATCTCCGTGCCGCTGCTCCTGGCCGCCGGGGGACCGAAGGGCCTGGCCGCGGCGGCCGACCTGGCGGACGGGATCTTCGTGGTGGGCGCGGTGCCGGAGCCCGCGTCCACGTTCCCCGTGGTTTGTTTCCTCGCCTCCGGGACCGTGCTCGGGCACGGAGAGGAAGTGACCTCGCCCCGGGTGCGGGCGGCGGCCGGACCGGGGACGGCCCAGAAGTTTCACGGCGCTTACGTCTCGGGTGGCCGGGCCGCCGTGGCCGGGCTCCCGGGCGGGGAGGCGTGGCTAGAGGTCGTCGACCGGGCACCGCCCATCCAGCGCCACCTGGCGGTTCATCGGGGCCACGCCGTCGAGATGAACGAGGCCGATCAGGCCGCATGGGAGGCCGGGGGCGCCACCATGACCGGGGAAGCGACCTTCACCGGTACCGCAGACCGGGTCCGGCAGCGGCTCGACGCGCTGGCACAGGCGGGCGTGACCGAGTTTGTCTACCAACCGGCAGGGCCGGACATCGAAGCAGAGCTGGAACACTTTCTGGCCGCCGCCCAGGCTTGAACCTTCAGCGGTTAGTGCGTATATCTGGGACGGCGCCGCCCCGGCTGCTGGGTGATGGCGAGGCGCCCACTGCTTCTCACAGGCCCCGCCCGAAGGGCAGAGCCCAGGTCAGGGCCTCCTTCTGCTGGCCGAAAAGGGCCCGCAGGCAGAGCTTGGCGGCACCCGCGGCCCGCTCTAGCTCGGCGCAGGCCTGCTCCAAACCGGGCTTATCGTCCGCGGAAACGCTCACGTACCCCGCCATCTCGAACGAACCTCGCCCATCGGCCAACTCGGTCTCCCTGCCCTCCAGGGCCTCGGCCTTACGGCGGTGCCGGGCGGTCTCGAGAAAGCCCCCCTGGGCGCGCAACTGGGCATCGGCCAGCTGCGCGGTACGGGAGGCCTCGGCGTCGCGTGCGGCGCGCTCGGGGGGCACCGGGGCCATGACCACCGAGAAGGACCGGCGCCCCAGACCGACCAGGAGAGGGCTCAAGAAATCAGGGCCGACCCGGCTACGGGGCCACTCCGCCACCCAGTAAGTGCGGTGCCAGCTCAGGTCGGCATGGACGTCGGCCCAATGTTCCTCGACGGCCAGAGGCCACGGGTGCGCCCCCGGGTGGCGCACCAAGTCCGCCAGCAGGAAGCCACCCAGGGCGGCGCCGGCACCGGGCCCGTCGAGCACGCCCTGGCATACCAGGCCCACATTGCGCATCTGGGCCCGCAATGCTCGCACCTCGTTGCGCAGTGCGGCCGCGCCTTGTCGGCTCGGCCGCCCCCGCTGGGCCCGGGCGCGCACGGCGACCACCAGAAGCGTCTCGTGGCGCAGCGACCGTGGCCCCGCCTTTTCGAGCAGTTCGAGGTGCCCACCGTAACCGGGACTACCGGGTTGGCCGGCCCGCTGTAAGTGGGAGATCAGAGCGTGGCTGTCGGCGGGCAGAGCGCGCTGGCACCACTGCAAGCGCACCAGCGTGCTGCGCTGGTTGGAAAGCGACTCCAGCACCGCCGCCCACGCCCCCAGCTTGCGCTCCTTGTCGGTGTCGTCCAGCAGACAGAACGAGGTGCCCTGGGCCCGCAGTATGGCAGCCGCCGTGCCGGCCCGCTCGTCGACCAGCACGCCCATAGCGCCTCCGCCGTCCCCGGGCGGCACCTCGCTCAGGTAGAGGCCGGGGACGAAGAGCACAGCCGGGAGCCGGGAGACCGGAGGGGCGGGTGCCGTCCTCGGCCCGGCTCCCCGGGCGGCAAACGGCACCGATGGCGGGACTGACGGCAGGACTGATGGTGGGACTGGGGCCGTGCCTGAGCGGCGCCGGGCGCCAAACGAGCCGGCGATCCCCAACCACTGCACGAGTGTTCGCCCCGAAACGGGCCGGCACATCACACCTCCAGCGCCGAGAACGGCCACAGCACCGGCCAAGCCGGCCGGGCCGGGCCACGTCTTGACCAGCGCCAAAGCCATGACTACGGCGCAGCCGACGACGGCCAGCTGGCCGAGGCTGAGGCCGAGCAGCACGCCGCGGCGCTGCAGGGGTTCGAAACGGTAGTGCGCGCCCTCAGCCATCGGACGTGCTCACCCGGCTGGCGACGGAGATGACGCTGGGGTCACCGGCCGGCCCGAGAGGGTTTACGGTGCCGGTGCCGGGGTTCTCGGCCTGGCTCACCTGGTGCAGGAGTTGGCCCGCTCCCCCGCCCACGGTGCCCCCATGGCGAGCGGTCTGAGCAAAGGCGGCGGCGCGGGTGACGGCGTTCATGGTGCTGTTGACAGCTCGTTCGGCGGCGCGGAAGGGCTGGCGCGAGACGTCTTGCAGATGGCCTATGGCCGATGCCTCGGCCATAGGCACCAGTTTCAGGAGCGCCACCGGAGCGAAGGCGGCCAGCAGCAAGATGGCTGCCCCCGTGACGACGGAGCCGGCCCCCGCGTCAGCGCTCGTCAGCGCGTTGGCGCCGAGGCACAGCGCGCCGACTATTACGGGCTTGGCTCGCAACAGTGCGCCGAGCACCTCGGCCAGGCGTTTGGCCCAATGCGCAGTAGCCGGCCAAACGAGCCCGGCTAACGCCAAAGGCATGAAGAAGACGGCGAGCTCGATGGCAGCCGAGCGCAGGGCCAGCTCGAGCCAAATGAGAATGCCCCCGATCAGGACGAGCAGGCTCACCAGCGCCCCGAGCGGGCCGGCGTTTACAGAGCCGGTTATCCCCAGTGTTATGGCGTCCAGAAAGTCCTTCTGTAGATTTGGCTCGACCTGGCTTTGCACAAGCTGGGATATAGCGTCGGTCACCTGCAGGCCGCGCTGGGCCAGTCCGACTATGACGTAACCGGAGAGCAGCGACACCGGCAGGCACACCCCCCACGCCCGGGCCAAGCGGCGCATGTCCTGGCGCAGCACAGCCCCGATGGTGGCCGCGAAGAGCAAAGGCGCCAGGACAAGCTCCTCGATCGGGAAAAGCAGGTGCGATACCGACGCGAACCAGTCGCCGGCGTCGAAACCGATGTTGGTGGTGGCGGGCACGACGACGTTTATGAGGTCGGCCAGCAACGATTTGGCGGCGTCGGCTTCCAGGTGCTCCAGGCCCGAGAAGAAGAGCGTGCCCAAACTGCTGGCGCTGATGGAGATGGGGAACGGCCAAAGGTTCATCAGCGCAGGTTCAAACCCTGGCTGAAGAAGAAGCTGATGATCTGTTGGGAGCCCCCGATCAATAACGCCGCCACCCCCGAGACGATCACCCCGCGCCGGCCGCTGTAAGACTGCTGGTAGTTGTGGGAAAAGTGGCCAAAGGCCCACATGACGCCGCCGACCATCACCCCGACAATGGAAGCCAGCAGGGCCCAGTGGCCGACCCCGCTGGCCAGGTTGGCAAGGGTCGTGCTGCCGGGCAGATCCGTGCTGTTGGCCGGGTCGAGGGTGATGTTCGTACTATCAGCTAGCAAGCGGACGAGATGGGAGTGCATGGCGGCTCCTTGATGGCGGAGGGCTGAAGAGGCGCTTGTCGCCGAGCAAGCCGGCCCTGGTGCCGCAGATGGCGGGCCGGAAGTACCTTTCATAGTATTTCATAGTTCTTGTAGTATTTCAAGCCATGTTGGTACTCAATCCGGCGTCGGCGTCAAGCGTCGGCTATTGGCAGCGTTCCGCCTCGCACAGCGCCTGGCTGGGGCACGGCGCGGGGCCGCTCGGGCTGTCCGGGCCCGTCGACGCCACGGAGCTTCGGGCCATCCTGCTGGGGCGGGAGCCGGGCGGCGGGGCGCTTACGACCCACCCGGGCCTGCGGCGCCGCCACGGTTGGGACCTGGTTTTCGCCGCCCCCAAATCGCTCTCGCTGTTGGTGGCCACCGGGCGCACGGACGTGGGGACAAGGCTGCGGGACGCTTACCGGCGCGCCGTCACCGACGCCGTGGGCACGCTCGAGGACCGGGCTGCGTGGGTGCGCCGCTCCGGCCACATGGTCCCCGTTCAGGGTGTCGTCGCCGCTGCTTTCGAGCACCTGGACAACGACGCCGGCCAACCCCACCTGCACTCCCATGTCGTCCTGGCGAACCTGGGCCGAGCCGCCGACGGCGGGTGGAGCTGCTTGGTGGGCGGCGAGCTATGGCGCTGGCGCGAGGGCCTGGGCGCCGGCTTCCAGTTGGCGTTGCGAGCCCGGCTGGGCGAGGCCGGGTTCGGCTTCCGGTGGGCGCTCTGCCCTGGCGGCCTGGGAGAAATAGACACGGTCCCTGGGGCGGCGATCGCGGCGGCCAGCGTCCGGTCCCGGACGGTGCAGGCCACCGCCCGGCGGTTCGGTTCGGAGTCGGCCGCCACAGGGCGGATCGCGCAGGGGCGGTCGCGCCGGGCCAGCACTAGCGCGGGCCTCACCACAGCTGCCACGGGGTGGGACGGACCGCAAACGGCGGCCGTGGTGGGCGCCGCACAGGCCACGGCGGCGCTGGCGCCTCCCCCACCCTCCGCCACCGCCGTGACCGAGGCCTTGGCCCGGCGGGGCGCGGTGTTCAATGAGCCCGACGTCCTCGTCGCCCTGGCCGAGTCGTGCCCCGCCGGGCTCGGGCTGGCGGAGGCGGCCGGTTGGGCCCGGCGCTGGTGCGAGTCGAGCGAGACGGGCGGGCCGGCGCCGGGGGCAGGGCGCGATGCCCAGGGGCCGACGCCGGGAGCCGGGCTTGGCCCCCGGGGGCCGGCGCCGGGGGCCGGCCGTGGCTGCTGGACCAGCGCCCGGGCCCGACAGCTCGACCACCGGGTTATCGACCTGGCCGTCGAAGCACGCTTCGCCAAGACCGCGGCGGTGAGCCCGGCCGTGGCCGAGGGCGAGCTGGCAGCGCTCGGGACCGGCGGGCGGCTGGCCCGAGCCGCGTTCCAACTGGCCTGTTCGGGCGAAGGTGTCGCCGTCCTGCCGGCGGCACCGTGGCTCGACCAGGCCGCCTGTGCCGACGCCGCCCGGGCCATCTGGCAGGCGGCCGGGATGACCGTAGAAGTGGCCTGCCCTTCGGAGCTGTCGGCCCGGCGGTGGCGCGCCCTTACCTCGCTCGAGGCGCCCGGCGGGGCCAGGAGCGTTGCCTCGCCCCGGGCCGGCCGGCCCGGACATCGAGTACTGGTAGTCGACGCCGCCGACCACATGAGCCCGGTGGCGCTGGCGCAACTGGTCGAGCAGGCCACCGACAGGCAAACCAAGCTCGTCCTGGTCGTCGGGGGCACAGTGCCGGGCCGGGGGCCAAGTATGGCCCGGTCGTTGGACCAGAAGGCCGACCAGCCGGCGGGCTCCCCGCTGGCCGACCTGGCCGGGGCGGCGAGCTGGGCCGGCGCCGCGACGGCGGCCATTTCGCTCCCGGGAATAAGCGTTCAAGGCTCGCTGACGGGTACGGCCGCCATGGCCCATCTCGTGGCCGCCTGGGATGCGGCCTCACAACCGGGGCGGTTGTGCCCGCTCATGGTCGCCTTCGGACCGGCCGAAGCCGAGGCGCTCAATACCGCGGCGCGCGCCGCCCGGGCGACTGCCGGCCCGGCCGGTCGCCCGGCACGGACGCTCGGCGAACGCAGCTACGCCGTGGGCGACGAGGTCCTCGTCCTGCGCCGCATAGGGCCCATCGCCGGCGCCACCCGCGGCACCGTGGTGGCCCTGGGCGCCGGCACCATCGAGGTCCAATGGCGGGGCCGAGCGGGGCCCGGGACGTCCTCGGTCGGGCCCGCGCACGCCCCATGTCTCGGTTACGGCTACGCCACCACGGTCCCCTACCTGCGGTCGTGCGAACCGGAGCGAGACCGCCTCCTGGTGCTGGGCGACCCGTTGGCATTGAGCGGCCGGGCCGCGCCCGTCGACGCCGCCTGGGTCACCCTGGCCGGACCGGGCATGCCTGCCACCGGAGCCGCCGGCATGGCCCAGCGGCGCCGGGCCGGGATCTCGCAGCTGGCCACCGGCTGGCCCGACGAAGGGATGCTCGAACGGGCCGGGCCCCGCCCGCTCAACACCATCGCTCGCCGGCGCTGGGCCGAGGTCGTGACGGCGTGCGCCGTGGAACGCGACCTCGGCCTGGCGGCCCGAGTGCGGCCCGAGGACCGTGCCTCTCCCGAGCACCAAGCCGGCCGGCCCCCGCTGGGCCATGTCTCGTGGAGTGCGTCCAAAAGGCGGCCGGGCCCCATGTTGGGGATGTAACAGCCATCGCCGAAGCCGCGATGGGTGTTCACTTTTCGCTTTTTGTCAGCTTAAGCTCATCGTCAGCTTAAGCTGACAAAAATGGAAAAGGGACAACGCTACCGCGCATACCGAGCCGGCTTTCCCCGAGGCCCCCTCACCGGGGAGTGCCGACAAGAGGCGGGCGATGGTCCTGCTACAGCCGCTCAGGCGCGAAGATGCCCCAATGGCCCGGCTGACCAAGAAGGACCTCGTCCGCTTTTGGCGGCCGTTCCGCATTGTCGCCGGCTTTGCCCTTCTGGGTGTCGCCATCTGGGTCCTGACCGGCAAGTCGAGCGAGCTCGCCGGGGCCGGGGCCTTCCTCAGCCAGCTCCGCTGGGAGTGGCTCGTCCTGGCGGCCGTGGCCGAGTTCGGGTCCTACCTCTCCATAACGTTCCTGGAGAGGACCTTCCTCGGGGCCGGGGAAGTGCGGGCCAAGCTCAGGCGCCTGATCGCCATAGCCTTCGCCGGTAGCGCCATCCAGTCCGCCCTACCCGTAGGCGCCGCCTTCGCCGGCGTTTACGAGTTCCGCCAGTTCCAGCTCCTGGGCGCAGACGAAGTGCTCTCCGGCTGGGTGGTCATAGCAGTCGGGGCCGTCGCCTTCGCCGCCCTGGCCGTTCTGGCCGGCATCGGGCTTTCCCTGGCGGCGACGCTGGGCAGCACGTTCGACCTGGTGGAGGCGATCGACGGCGTCCTGTTCCTCGCCCTCCTGGCCGTGGTGGCCTGGGCCAACCGGGGAACCCTGTACCGCGTCCTGCTGCGCGCCGTCGGCCGGTTGGAAGGGCTTTTCGGCCGGCCCGCCGGGCAGTTGACAGCTCCTCTGGCCAAAGGTCTCGAGCGCATGCGGGCCGTCGCTCCCACCCGCCTCGAGTGGGCACAGGCCGTCCTAGCCGGGACGTGCAGCTGGCTGTCGGACTGTGCCTGCCTGGCATTCGCCTTCATCGCCGTCGGCGCCCAGGTCCCCTGGGCCGGCCTGCTCCTGGCCTATTGCGGCGGTCAACTGGCCGTCAACCTGCCCATAACTCCGGGCGGTCTCGGTGTGGTCGAAGGGAGCCTGACAGTGGCCCTGGTGGCTTTCGGAGGTGGCGAGGCACCGACCGTTGCCGCCGTACTGCTGTACCGGCTCATCAGTTTCTGGGTGCCGCTCCCCGTCGGCGGCGGGTGCTACCTCGGACTGGTGAGAGCGCGCCGGCAGGCCGTGCGCCGCTCGGTGGCGGCCGAACTGGCCGAAGCGGAAAAGACCTCGCCCGACCCGGCGGGGCCGACAGGACGAAACAAATCCGTGGCGGAGGAGGACTGAGGGGAGAATGATCATGACGTCGAGAAGCGTCGCTAGCTCGGCCCGGCGCACCATAATCGCCATCGTCCTGGCCGGGTGCCTCGGCACCGGTCTTAGTTCCTGCCACCACCCGAGCCCGCCCGTCGGCCTGGGCCCGTGCTACGAAAGCCTGCCTCTGGCCCAAGGGGCCCTGGATGTCCCCAAGGCCAGTTACGTTTTCCACGGCGTGGAGCTGGTGAGCCCGAAAGACCTGATCGAGCTGGTCAAGCACCGTTTCCCCCATAACCCGTCGGCCGACTTCAACCCGCCGCCCGGTGCCAAGGTGTGCGCCTTCGCCTTTACGGGCACGTTTCCCGCCGACCAGGTGGCCGGGGCGCCGTCCGGGGTCTCGGGCAAAGCGGCCATCGTACTCACCACGACCGACCGCAAGCTGCTGTTCAGCTTCGTGCTCGCCAAATTGCCGGTCAACTTCAGCCGCCCGTTCACCGGGGCCTGAGCGAGGTGCACCAGTACAGACCGGCCGCGCCCCACCGCCTTCCGGTTACGTCGTAAGCAGTTCCCGGGCGCCCCGGTCGGTGGAAGGGTGGCGCAACTTGGACATGGCGCGCGCCTCGATCTGGCGGATGCGCTCCCGGGTCAGGTTGAAATGTTCGCCTACTTCGTCCAGAGTGCGAGGTTCTCCCCGGTCGAGGCCGAAACGCAGCCTCAGGATCTCCCGCTCCCGCTCGTCCAGGGCGACCAGCATTTTGCCGACCTCGCCCGAGAGCAGCGATGCGGCGGCGGCCTCGAAGGGCGAGACGGCGGAACGGTCCTCGACCACGTCGCCCAGCTCGGCGTCGCCGTCTTCGCGCAGTGGCTCCGAAAGCGACAGAGGCTCAGCCGCGTGGCGGAGGATCTCGATCACTTTCTCCTCTTCCAGCTCGAGGTCGTTGGCCAGTTCGGCTGAGGTGGGGCGGCGGCCGAGCTGGCCTTCCAGCCGGCCCCGCGCCTTGGTCACCCGGGTCAGCAGGTCACCGGCGTGGACAGGCAGGCGGACAGTGCGGCCGGTGTTGGCGATGCCGCGCGTGATGGCCTGGCGGATCCACCACGTGGCATAAGTAGAAAACTTGAAGCCCTTGCGCCAATCAAACTTCTCCACCGCGTGCATCAGGCCCAGGTTGCCCTCCTGGACCAGGTCGAGCAGCGGGAGCTCGGCCGCCTGGTACTTCTTGGCGATGGACACCACCAGGCGCAGGTTGGCCTTGACGAACTCATTCTTGGCTCGCTTGACCACACAGGACTTCTTGGTGATGGCTGAGGCGAATTCCTGGAACGGCTTTGTCTCGGTGTTGAAGCCAAGTCCCTCGATGGGCCGCTTCATGCGGGCTGCCCCGCTCAGTCGCTGCAACTCGGTCAGTGCGGCGTCGACAAAGACCCGGTCGATATCGAGTTCCTTAATCTGGCTCGACAACGAAACGGAGATCTTGGTCAGTTTCTTCTTGTCCGCGCCATTGCTCTTGCGCGCGACGCGCTCTGAAAGCGCCTGGAAGGTCTTGAAATCTGGTAGCGTACTGCCCATCGCGGCTTCAATGGTCACCACGAGGTGTCCAGCCCAGTGGGCATAGCCGAGAAGCGCCTGCCACAGGTCGAGTTCCAACTCCTCGATGTGTCTCGCCGTCTCGAATTCCTGCTCGGGCTTGAGCACCGAAAGCTCTGCCATGTCGCGAAAATACATGGCAAGGAAGCTCTGGGGCTCGTCCGACTTGGCGCTCCCCGTCGCGGCAGGTGTGGCCTCTTCGTCGGTTTCGGAGTCCGCGCTCATGTCTTCTTCCGCGTCATCGGCTTCCTCCGGCGCTTCCGGAAGCTCTGCGGCAGAATCCGCTTCAGCAAGCTCGGCATTGGCCACCAACGCGTCTGGCAAAGAGTCGTCTCCCAACTCCGGCTCTACCGAAGCGAGAGTTTCCGCTACCACATCCAAGTCAGGAACACCGGCCTGTGCGAATTCGGCATCCAGTGCAGGATCGGCGGCAAACTCCATTTCCACGCCCGTGTCGTTGGCGGGACGAGAGAACGGCGCAGCAACGGCTGTGTCAGTCGCCGGACGTCGTTCAGGCTTGTGACGCCTAATCGTACGAGACGGTCCGCTTTTCCTGGTGTTTTTCATCTTGGCTGCAGTTCTATGCATAGCGCATTCCGTTTCCGCGTTGCCGCTACTCTTAAATGAATATCCTACACTATATATCGATGTGGGAGAATGGATATTCCTGGCCTTCTCCCTGTTTCGTTCTACCTTTAGATGCTTATGCTTGGTAATCGGTTGTATTGGACGACAATTAAAGGTGGCGCCAAAAGGTTGGTACCTTACGCGGACCTAGGTCGTCCAATCCGAAGGTGACGTTGTGTGATGTAAATCACACGATTGGCAAGCGCGGTTGGCACCGGCCGGCAGGTCAAGCGCCAGGCAACTAGAGAGCGGGGCGCTCACACAGCGCTAGGATGTTCCGCGAGGCCGCACCGTAGAACTTTGACTTGGTGGCGATGCCTCCGGAAACGTCGAGGACTCGGAGCCCAGCTTGGCGAAGAAGCTTGCCGACTTCGTGCAGACTGTAGGCGCGCAACGAAATCTCCTGCTCGCTCTGTCGGCCATTGCCAAAGACAACTGATCGTCGGATGAGGACCCTGCTGGTGTGGTAGTTGAAATCCACTTCTTCGAGCACCACGCAGCCGTCACCCTCCCACCATACCCGGCTCGGTAGATCCCGAACAATGTAGTCTCGGTTGATGATATCGAGCAGGAATCGCCCGCCGGGTTTGAGAGCCCGGCCAATGGCTGTCGCGACACGCAGGTTGGTTTCCTCGTCGAAGTAGCCGAACGAAGACAGCACGCAGTAGGCAGCGTCAAATTGAGCATTGAAGGTCATCTCACGCATGTCGGCGTGGACGAAGTTAACCGCGAGGCCGCGTCGTTGGGCACTGTCTGCCGCCTTGATGAGCATAGGCAAAGAAAGATCGAGTCCGGTCAGTCGAAGCCCCTGCTGCGCCAGTTCGAGGGCATGACGGCCGTATCCGCAACCGATGTCGAGGACGTCTCCACCCTTGGCGGGTGACAGCGCTTCGCGAATGAACTTCACTTCTCGCGCCGTTTGCTCGGGGGTCATGAAGGGCAGCGTGCGAAGGAAGTCCTCGTCGAAGACTTCTTCGTACCACGGTTTTCCTCGTTTCTGGAGCATCCGACGCGCCAAGGCTTCAGGGATAGCTTCTCCATCACTCGCGGGTGACTGGTACTCGTCGAACAGTGCAGCCGCGCTTGCGGATGGCCGAGGGGCCGAAGCGGCGTGTGCAGACAGCTCGACCGGAACCGGTGGAGGTGTTTGCATGAGCGAAGGTTCCGCGGGAGCCGAAGCAGTGCTCGGTTCGATGGGGTGCTCGGTCGATTCCAGCATCTCCACGGCTTCGGGTTCGACTTCGTGGGGTTCAGTCTGTGAGTCTAGGACGGACAGGGTTGGATGGCATTCAGTCGTGGCTTTCTCGCGTGGCGAATTATCGCTATGGGTGGGCCCTGCCGACGCTATCGCTGTTGGTGCAGGGGTAGGCTCTTCATTGCCAAATGGAAGCAGCTCAACCGCATCGGAGGGGAGAGCCGAGTCGCTGTCCCCAGATTCCGCCAAGTTGCTACCGGGCGCAGCACCCACGCCTTCGTCTGGGGTGACTGGGCTGGGAGATGGGGGCGTGTCATCTGCTGAAAAGAGCGCGGCGGGTGTCGCCCCTTCGTATTCCTTGACTACAGAAACTGGGCTCTGTGCGCTTCCCGGGGTCGGTTCCTTTACGAGCGTCGGTGCAGGCGCTGATGTTGCTTTTTCCCCGGTGCTGTCGGGCGGTGAAGCGCTCTCGCTGGCTGGCGCCTTGCCAGGTGGAGAAGGTTGTCGAGAAGTTGCAGTCGATTCAATCGGAGGAGGCGTTGTTGCTTTCGCCGCAGTCAATGCAGGCGGGGGTGTCCGCTCATTTGTCGCGGTCTGGACAGGCGGCGGTGTTATCTCGTCGCTATCGGAAAAATCCGTGGTGATCCACTTTAGGGTCGGATCGTGTTCGACCAGGGTATCGCTTCCGGGTTCCGCTCCCACGTTGATCGCGCTTGCGCGGTCGAGCTCAGCGACCGGAATCGGATCTTGGGGCGTGTCGTCATCACGATTCATAAACGCAGCGTCTATCCGTGAACCTATTTGCTTATGATACGGCCAATTGGACGTCCCATCTCGATTTGCGCATTAGAAACTAGATCGCTCAACTCGACGCAGCCAGGCTCAAAGATGGTAACGGTCGTGGAGCCAAGGTTGAAGATTCCAAGTTCTTGGCCACGCTCGATCGCAATGGGGCAGTCGAAGGTCTTACAACGCACTGAGCTTTTTGCGAAGCCACCATCGTGCGTGGCGACTTCGGGATCGTAGCAGGCGGTGATGTGGCCGACGCCCAC
>PMLI01000311.1 GCA_003158835.1 Acidimicrobiaceae bacterium | reverse complement strand
TTGCCCCACAAGTGGATGACCATGAAGGCCATGAACGCTTCCACGCTCCAGAGATGGAGGCTGTTGAAAAAGTGCCCCACACCATCGGTGTGCCACCAATCGGGGCCGCCGATGGCGATGGCAAAACCAGAGACGATGACGAGGCCCAACGTGGCCAGGCTGGCCACGCCGAACACGTAGATCCACGATGCCACGTACGCGGGCTGCCGGTCCGGGAGCAGCTTGCCGGGTGGGAGCATCCCCAGGGCGCGCCGACGCACCTTTGACGTCCACATGGCGGCATCGGCGTCGTCACCGAGATCTGAGCGCTCCAGCGACGGGGCTACGGTCGGCAGGGCGGCCGCACCCTCGGTGCCGCCGCCGGCCTGGCCCGGCTGATCGTCCCCCTGGTGGTCGGGAAAACGGATGAGCAGGGCGGCGCCGAAGATCACGACCATCACGGCGATGAGCACCAGATTGGCTTCCGAGACCGTAAAGATCGACCAATGCAGGTAACGACCGGGGCCGTTCAAGTTGACCGGGGCAGCGATCAGCGAACCAGTGTGCACAGCGAAGGCCCTCCTCGGGTCGACTGGTAGAAACCATATTGGCCCAACCAGCAGGGCGGATAGGGCCGTTGGTCCCAGGCGATGTAGGGAGTCTGAAGGTTCTAGCGCGGTGCACCGAACAACGCTCCCTCTGCGGACCTCCCGGCCCCTTCAGGACATGACCGCGGCGGCCTCCCGCAGTTTGCTGCACACGACTTCGATGAACAGGGACAGGTCGAGACAGGAAGGGGCTGCAGCCGCAAGGGCAACCATGGCCACATCCGAGCCCCGTGGCGGCCGCTGAGATTTACGCCGAGTTACAGCAGTGTGACACTCCCCAGTCTTGTCCACAGCTGTGGACGGTCAGATGCGCTCCAGGACACAGGCCGTTGCCACGCCTCCTTCACCCGCGACACCCACGAGCGCGTAGCGCTGGTCCCGCGCCACCAGGCCGGCTACGGCGGAAACGAACAACCCGGCACCGGCCGCGCCGAGAGGAGCGGTGATAGCCAGCGCCCCACCGTCAGGGTTCACGCGCTCACGGGGGGCACCCGTTTCCACCAACCACGCCAGCACGGCGGCCGAGCTGCTTTCGTGAACCTCGAACCGGTCCACCTCGTCCTGCGCCAACCCGGCCCGGCGCAAGGCCTCGGAGGTGGCGGGAACGGTGGCGACCGGCCAGATGGCAGGTCCCACCCCGGCCGTGGCAAACGACACCAGTCGGGCCTTGGGGACCAGGCCCAGGTCGCGGGCCCGCTGCGGGCTGGCGATCAACAGCGCCGCTGCTCCATCGCCCTCTGCCGCCATGTTCGCGGCCGTAATGGTCCCGCCATCGACGTACGCAGGCGCCAGCGCCGCCAGGTCGGCCAGCGTCCCCGCCGGGAAGAGGGCTTCGTCACGGGCCAGAAGGCGACCGTGGGTACTGTCCGGCGCGCCGCGGCCAGCTGCTATCTCGATCATGTAACCGGTCTGGTGGATCTGGGCGCGCCGTGCCCTGGTCCGGCTACCGAACGCCCAGGCATCGAGTTCGTCCCGACCGAGCGACCACCGCCGCACCACTTCCTCGGCCGCCAGCCCCGGTGGCAACAGGCCCCCGCCCTCCCGGTAGCGCTCCTGTAAGCGACGACCGTAGGGTTTCCCCACCGCCGGCACCGCCAGGCTGGCCCCCAGCGGGACGGCGGTCATCACCTCTACCCCCCCGGCAACGACGAGATCCTGGGCTCCCGACATGACGGCCTGGGCGGCCCAGTGGACAGCCTGGGCCGAGGACGCGGCCTGACGGTCGACGGTCACACCAGGGACGCTCTCGGGCCAGCCGGCCGCCAGGACCGCCCTGCGGGCGATATTGCATGCCTGTGCTCCCACCTGTGACGTACAGCCGAGCACGACATCGTCGACGACGGCGTCGTCCAGCCCGTTGCGGCCGGCGAGTTCAGAAAGGAGTGCAGCGGCGAGATCGACCGGATGCCATCCCGACAGCGCCCCGCCGCGCCGGCCGTACGGTGTCCGCAGCGCATCGACCACGACGGCGAAACCGTCTCCGGCACGTACCTTCACCGTTCCTCGTTTCATGGCCACTGGGGCGCGCCCGGGGCGGCTAGCCAACGACGGCGGTTGGCGTCAATGCGCCACGCTGACGCCGACAACCCTTCCGACCAGGTAGGTAACACCGGCAGCGAGCATACTGACGACAATTTGGCGCAGCACGCTGCGCACAGGCGACCGGCCGGTGGCCTGCGATAGCAACCAGCCGATCACGACCGAGGACAGGGCCACGGCGCTGACCGAAACGGCTACCGCGGTGCCCCCGGTCAAGAAGAACCAGGGGACAAGGGGCACGGCCGCGCCCACCGTAAAGCTGACGAGAGAGGAGGCGGCAGCCGGGTAAGGCGAGCCGAGCACGGAGGGGTCGATGCCGATCTCTTCGCGAGCGTGAGCCTCGAGAGCCAGCTCCGGTGTCCTCATCATCATCTCGGCCAGGTAGGACGCCGCCTCGATGGTCAGGCCCCGGCGCTCGTAGATCTGAGCCAGCTCCTCTCTTTCGGCGTCCGGCGCCAGGTGCAGGGCGCGGCGCTCGACTTCCAGTTCGCGGCCCAGCAGTTCCCGCTGCGCCGACATGGACACGTACTCCCCTGCTGCCATGGAGAAGGCCCCGGCCAGCAGACCGGCGAAGCCGGCTAAGCGGACGTAACTGGGCGCTGTCTGAGCTCCGGCCACACCCAGGATCAGCGAGACGTTGGTTACCAGGCCGTCGCTGACCCCGAAGACCGCCGCCCGAGCCGCCCCTCCCTGGACATTGCGGTGATGGTGCTCGGCTTCAGGGTGCATCTCCGCCTCGGTCCGGAGCGCGTCCGGGTTGGCCTCGCCCATGGCGCCCGCCGGGCCGGGCCCCGGGATGGGGAGAGGCGAGCCGGGTCGGGCCACCGCCTCCTTCTGGCGCGACCTGGTCGGCCCTCTCACAGGGCGAGCGCCACCGCGAGAAGGTTGAACAGGCAATGAGCGACCATGCCCGCGCCCAGGCGCCCGGTGAGCTTCGCCGTGTACCCGAGAACAGCTCCGACACCGAACATCGCCAACACCACTGACACATTGCCGAGCGCAGTAGCGGACTCACCGAAGTGGGCGAGCCCGAAGAACATCGCTTGCAACCATACCGAGCCATGGGGGCCGAACCGACGTCGCAAGGCCGTGCGCAGGAAACCTCTGAAGAAAAGCTCCTCGAAGAACGGCGCGCCCAGGGCCACCAAAAAAGCGACCACGACGAGGCCGAGTTCGTGGCCTTTCTGTTGGGTGATGATCTCGTCATTGCTGCCGGCGAACTTGGTGCCGGCGAACACGGCCAGCACGACTTGCACGACGACGAGGGCGCACACGAGCGCGACCAGGCCCCAGAGCAGGTCCCTGGCCTTGATGGCCAGGCGGTAGTCACGGGCCAGGCTGGCGCTGCCGTAACGGCGCGAAACGAAGAGCGCCGTACCCAACATGGCGGCCCAGAGCCCGGCCTCACCCAGGAGATCCGAAGCCGCGCTGGTCTTGCTGTGCGTGAGGCCGTAGCCGATGCTCGCGCCCAGTCCCGCCAGCACGATACCCACGACGGCGCCGGGCACCGCCCACCAGGCCACACCGGCCGGGAGAACGAGCCGCTCGCCACCGGGACGGTCGCCCCGGCCCGATGGTCCCGTTGCCGAGCCGGCGACGCCAACAGGGGCGACCGGGCCCTCCGCCGGCCAGCGCAGGCCCGCCCACCCCATCTCGTTTGCGTCGCCGTCCTCAACAGGCGCAGGGCCGGGAAACCGTGGCCTCTGCCAGCCGGGAAGGCTTGAAGAGGGCATATTCCAGAACGTACTGCCTGCGCCCCGGCTACAGGCATTGGGAGGGCCGGTGGCAGGCCTGCTGGCGCCACGCCCCGCCGTCCCCTACGCTGGGGCTACGCCGTAGGCCGGTTTGGTCAACGCGTGCCAGTTTCGACCGTTTGTGGCGACGTGGGCCCTATGTCTATCGCGGCGTGAGGGTCGGCGCGGCGCCCTGGGCCCAGTCTCACCGAGGAGGCATGAGTGAAACGTCCCTTCCAACCTCACAATCGCCGGCGCGCCAGAACCCACGGGTTCCGACATCGCATGGCAACCCGAGCCGGGCGGGCGGTACTCAAGGCGCGCCGCCTGAAGGGCCGGAACCGCCTGGCAGTTTGACGTGGAGGACCAGGGGACGCTCCGCCTTCGAGGGGCTCCGTCGCGGGACTACGGCGAGGTCCGGTCCGTTCACCGTCACCTGGGCTCGGACCACCGCTCCGGGGGAGCCCCCAGCCTTGGCATTTGCCATCGGCAAGAGGGTCGGCAACGCAGTGGTGCGCAACCGTCTCAGGCGCCGCTTGCGCGAGGCAGCGCGGCGTTTGGAAGTCTTGCCCGCCGGCTTGTACCTGGTCCGCGCCAAGCCCGACGCGGCCAGCCTCAGTTTCCAGGAAATATCGGACCACCTGCGACAAGCCGTAAGCTTGCTGGCGAGCCGGCAGAGAACGGCCGGTCCCAAAGAATCATCGGCCGAGCGGCAAATAGGGCAGGACAGCATTTGATAGCAGAAAATAGCCACCAGCCGATACGGCCCGTAGCCAAACAAGCACTTACGGCGCTCGTGTACGTTTACCGGGCTTTCAGCGTCAACAGCCGCCCCGCTTGCCGGTTTATACCTTCTTGCTCAGAGTACGCCGTTGAGGCTCTGGACCGGTTCGGAGCCCGGAAGGCCGTGCCGCTCGTGGTCCGGCGGCTCGGCCGGTGCCGCCCCGGCGGCCCGTTTGGCTTCGACCCGGTGCCGGCCCTTTCGCACGCCACCCATGAGGGGGCGCAGCAGTGACAACCCTCAGCAAGCTGGTCGCCTGGGTCCTCGCCGGCTTCTATTCGCTCGTCCCCAATTACGCCGTCGCCATCATTCTGCTCGGCTTGAGCTTCATGGTCGTGGTGGTACCTCTCACTTTGAAGTCCACCCGGTCGATGCTGGCCATGCAGAAGCTTCAGCCGAAGATGAAGCAGCTCCAACAGCAGCACAAGAACGACCGGTTAGCCCTCAACCAGGCGCTGACCGAGCTGTACAAGAAGGAGGGCGTCAGCCCGTTCGGCAGTTGCCTCCCGGCGATCCTGCCGCTGCCGTTGTTCTACGTCCTGTACCGGGTGATAAACGGCCTGGGTGCCAAGACGCGCCAGGGCTCTGGCTACCAGGCCACTCCGCTGTACCTGAACCACCACACCAGGATGTACCGCGATCTGGTAGCCAGCGCCCATGGGACGGGGCTGGGGGCCCAGATCCACTCCTTCGGCATCAACCTGGCCACCAGCGCATGGACGGCCATCACCAAAACCCACAGCGTGGGCGAGGTGATCGGCTCCTGCCTGCTGCTTCTCATCATGATCGGGGCGAACTACTACCAGCAGGTCCAGATCACCAATCTGAACCCGATGGTGCGCCAGAACCAGCAGATGAACTCCCAGATGCAGCTGATGCGTTTCTTCCCCCTGCTTTTCGGGGTGATATGCATCCGCCTCCCATCTGGCTTGATCCTTTATTACGCCGTTTCCGCTTTGTTCCGGGTGGGCCAGCAGTGGATGATGTACCACTACGACCCCAAAGTTNNCCAAAGTGAAAGCCCTGGTGGCTCGGGACGACAGGGATATCGACGTTGTTGAGGCACACTTGGAAGAGGTCGACCAGAAGGGGCCGAGGCCGGCGCCCCCGAAACCGGCCTCGGCCAGGCAAGTGCCTCCTCCCAAACAAATCACCAGTCGGGACGGGGCGCGCAATGGCAAGGTGAGCGGCCAGCAGGTCAGCCGCAATCCGAATGCCGGCGCCAACCAACGTGCCCGCAATCGCAGACGCAAGGGCCGATAGACGATGGAATGGGTCGAGACAACGGGTCGCACGGTCGATGAGGCCAAGAAGTTCGCGCTCGAGCAGTTGGGCGTAGCCGAGAGCGAGGCTGAGTTCGAGATCATCTCTGAACCCAAGATCGGACTGTTCGGTCGCCTGAAAGAAGAGGCACGGGTAAGGGCGCGCATCCAGCCCAGGTACCCGCGCCCCAAGGGGGACAGGAGGGACCGGAAGCGCAGTCGCCCGCACGCCGCGCCCGCGCCCCAGACGGCCGAGGGCGAGCCCGACGACAACCCGACCGAAGTCGACGATCACAGCGCCACCCCGGTCATACGGTCACCCGGTGAACCCCGCGACGGTACCCCGGGACGAGCCGACCGGGGTGGGCAGGCGGCTCGGCGCCGGAGACCACACTCCGCAAAAGCGGTCGGCGACAGCACCCCGCCGGAAAGCACTAGTTTCGACCAGGTGACAACGGCTTCGATCGAAGAACAAGTGCGGCTGGCCAAGGACTTCCTGACGGGTCTCCTGTCCGAACTGGGCGCCCAGGCCACCATCAGCAGCAGTGAAGTGTCTGAGGACGTGGTGGAGGTGCGCATCGAGGGGGACGGACTGGGGACCTTGATCGGCCCCAAAGGGGCGACGCTGCTAGCCCTTCAGGAACTGACCCGTACCGTTCTGCAACGCCAGGCGTCGCCCAGCGATTGCCGGCTTGTCGTCGACGTCAACGGGTATAGAAGGCGGAGGCAGGAGGCGTTGGCCCGCTTCGCCCAGCAGGTGGCCGCCGAAGTCAAGGCCAGCAATGTCAAGCGCGCCCTCGAGCCGATGCCTCCCTCCGACAGGAAGGTCGTTCACGACGCCGTGAACACGGTCGAGGGTGTGGGTACGATCTCCGAAGGTGAGGAGCCGTACCGACGAGTCGTCCTCGTACCGGTCGGCTCGGAAGACTCCCCGGCCGAGCAAGTCACGTCGGCCCCGGTTGATGCCGCGATGGCTGGAAAAGAAAGCCCCGCCTCCTAGGGACCACCGTTCCCCGGGAGATCGGCGGGCTGGGGCCGCTCGGCATCATGACTGACGTCGGCTCAGAGGGAGTTCCGCCAAGCCATTCCAGCCTCCTCGAGAGCCTTCTTCTCGAGGCTCGCCGCTACGGCTTCCTGGGCCCAGGCCCCGTCACGGACCAGATAGCACGGAGCCTTGCCTTCACCAAGGCCGTGACGGCAGCCCCGCGGTTAGCGATCGACCTTGGCAGTGGGGGCGGGATCCCGGGGCTCGTACTCGCGCTGGCCTGGCCTGACACGCGGTGGATCTTCGTTGACAGCAATCAAAGGCGGACAACCTGGTTGGGGGCGGCCGTGGCGAAGTTGGGCGCCGGCCGTCGCCTGCAAGTCCTTTGCGACCGAGCCGAGAACGTTGGTCGCAGCAGTTGGCGGGGAAGCGCGGACCTGGTGACCGCTCGCAGCTTCGCCCCCCCTGCACCGACTGCGGAGTGCGCCGCCCCGCTGTTGAAGCAGGGATCTCGGCTCTTGGTCGCCGATCCACCCGACCATTCGCCATCACGCTGGCCGGTCCAGGGCCTGGCGGAAGTCGGGCTGGTCCTGGAGAAGACCCATGTGATCGAGACCGGCTCCGGACCGGCGTCAATCAGCAGTCTGGTGGCGGTGTCGGTTTGCCCCTCGCGCTATCCACGCCGAGTGGGCATTCCCCTAAAACGTCCGCTCTTCTAGGAGGCTCCGGAAGTAGGGGTGGGCCACGGTTGCCCGATGCGGGGGGCCGGGCTCAGCTACGGCTCTCTTCGATCCGTCATCGCCCCGAGGGCCCGACCGCAGGTCGCTTCCCCGATCGGTCAGATCGAAAGGTGCTCTGTCCAATGGCGTCCTAGCCCGTCTGGTCTTCTTTCGTGGCCACAATGCTCGCCCAAGTGTTCCACGTGAAACATCAACGGCCGGCGGGTAGGGACCACCACCGAGCCCCGACGTGGCATGGTTGCGGACCAGGGGCCCGCCGGTCACAACGGTGCTTGCCGTGGCCGTCGTGGCGAGACAGGATGGTGACGCAATGACACACCGAGAACGGAGAGGTGATGCGACAACCTCTACCTCAGATCGGGCAAGTTCGGATGACGCTGCTTCTAGCCCTCAACATCAGGGCGTAGGGCACGTTGAGCGGGGAGAGGTTCATGCGCCTGGGCTGGCCGTTGACAGCACTCGATCAGACAAGCGGCCTGCATCTCGAGGAATGAGCGCTACGCCGGCCGCCAAGCCACCTCTACCCCGTGTACTCGCTGTGGCCAACCAGAAGGGTGGGGTGGGCAAAACCACGACAACCGTGAACCTCGGTGCTGCCCTGGCCGAACTGGGGTACCGAGTCCTCGTGGTGGACCTGGACCCCCAGGGGAACGCAACGACCGGGCTCGGGGTGAACGCCCGAAACCTGGATACCTCTATCTACGACGTGATGCTGCATGACGTTCCCATCGAGGACTGCATCGAGCCGACCAATTTGCGCAACCTGTTCCTCGTACCGGCCACAATCGACCTGGCCGGGGCCGAGATCGAACTCGTGCCGACGTTCAGCCGCGAACTCCGGCTGAAGAGAGCCATAGCCACGGTGCTCGACGATTTCGATTTCGTCCTCATCGACTGCCCCCCGTCGCTCGGGCTGCTGACCGTAAATGCCTTGGCAGCGGCCAACGAAGTGGCCGTCCCGATCCAGTGCGAGTACTACGCGCTGGAAGGCCTGAGCGTGATCGCGCGAATGGTCGACCGCCTCCGCGACAGCGGCGCGAATCCGGCGCTGCAGATCGAGGGCATCGTGATGACGATGTTCGACATGCGGACGAACCTCTCCCAGCAGGTAGTGCAGGAAGTTCTCAACCATTTTGGCGACAAGGTTTACGAGACGCTCATCCCGCGCAGCATACGCCTCGGCGAGGCGCCCAGTTTCGGCAAGCCGATGATTCATTACGACAAATTCAACGCCGGCGCGGCGGCTTATGAACTGCTGGCGCAGGAGTTCTGGGCGCGGCTGGGCG
>PMLI01000565.1 GCA_003158835.1 Acidimicrobiaceae bacterium | reverse complement strand
TCCGGCGGGGCGGCGGGGACGAGGAGGGTACATACCCCATGGCCGAGGACCACATCAATCTGCGCGAGATGGTGCTGGACGCCTTGTTCGTGTCCCTTCCCTTGCTGCCCCTGTGCCGGACTGACTGCCTCGGGATTTGCGCTGTCTGCGGGGCGGACCTCAATATCGCCCCGTGCCAGTGTGAGCAGGTGCGGATGGGCCCGAGCTGGTCGGGGCTCGACGCGCTGCGAACGGGCGGGGACGAAGTGCGCCTGACCCAGGAGCCGGGCGGCGCCTGACCGCGGCTGGGCGGGTGAGGCGGGGCGGGCGCCGGAGGGTGGCGGAGACCGTGTAAGATCGCCAATTCGTGGCCGTCCCCAAGAAGAAGACCTCAAAGTCCAAGTCACGCACCCGGCGGGCGAGCGCGTGGACGCTGTCCCTGCCGGCGCGCAGTGTATGCCCCCAGTGCCGCCAGGCCAAGGTGCCGCACACAGTCTGTTCCAACTGCGGCTGGTACAAGGGCCGCCAAGCCGTCGACGTAAGCTAGTTGCGGGCGTGGCCCCCTGATGGCTGAGATNNATGGGGGGCGACCGGGCGCCGGCCGAGGTGGTGGCCGGGGCGTGCCAGGCGGCCCGGGAGCTCGGGATACCGGTGCTGCTGGTCGGCGACGCCGTCTACCTCAGCACGGTGGCGCCCCAGGCCGGCGTCGAGATCCTCGTCGCCAGCGAGGTCATCCACATGGACGAGGACCCTGGTCGCGCTGTCCGGGTGAAGCGGGACTCCTCGCTGGTGCGCTGTGCCGAAGCGGTCCGGGGCGGCCGCGCCTGCGCCATGGTGAGCGCCGGCAACACGGGAGCGACCATGGCCAGTGCCTTGCTGCGCATGGGCCGCCTGCCGGGCGTTTCCCGGCCTGCCATCGCCACGGTGATCCCGGTGCCGGGTTCGACGCCCACCGTCCTCATCGACTCGGGCGCCAACGTCGACTGCACGGCCCCGATGCTCGTCCAGTTCGCCCAGATGGGGTGGGCCCTGGCCACCGAACGCTTCGCCATACGCGACCCCCGTGTCGGCATCCTGTCCATCGGGGAAGAGGCGAGCAAGGGTAACGCCCTCGTGAAAGAGGCCCACGCCCTGTTGGAGGCCGGCGCGGCCGGGCCGGACGTCCGCTTCATCGGCAACGTCGAAGGCCGGGACGTGATGAGCGACCGGGTGGACGTGGTCGTGACGGACGGTTTCACCGGCAACGTGGTCCTGAAGACCCTGGAGGGCGGCGTGAAGGCCGTGGTGGGCGGCGTCCTGAGCGCCCTCACCGGCGACACCGCCGTCAAAGAGGCCGCCCAGGCGGTGCTGCCGGCGCTCACTGGCTTGGCCAACGAGCTCGACCCGGACACCTATGGTGGAGCGGTCCTGCTCGGGGTGGACGGCGTGTGCGTCATCAGCCACGGTTCCTCGGGTGCCCGCGCCATCCTCAACGCCGTGAGAGTGGCCCATCATGCCGTGGCCGACAAGCTGGTGGGCCGGATCGAAGCCGTGATCGCGTCGGGCCGGCCCTAACCCGGGCCCGGCCGGCCCCGCTTTGCTGCCTTCGGCGGCCAATGTTTGCCGCGGTGCTAACCTCGGGTTTCGTGGTTGCGGAGACTGGCGTACAGGACCAGGGTTTCGGGCGTCCCCAAGTGCTCGAACTGGTGCGGGGCTCGTTGGCGGACATCCTAGAGCGCAGTCCGGACGACATAGCCGAGGGCGCTTCGTTCGCTGACCTGGGAGCCGATTCGCTGGCTCTCATCGAGCTGGTTGAGGCCCTGGAAAAGGATCTCGGGGGGCGGTTCGCCGGTTTCAGGATCGACGACGAGGCTCTGGAAGACCTGAAAACAGTGCGCGACGCCGTCGATTACGTGGTTTCCAAGATAGGGACCACTTCCTGAGGCGCCCGTGCTGACCGGCCCCGATGTGGTCGGGGACCAGGCGGCCGGCGAGCGGGCCGGTCTTGCGGCCCGGTTGGGCTGGAAGGTAACTAGCCAGGAGTTGTTCGCCCAGGCGCTGGCCCACCGGTCGTGGTGTGCCGAGCACCCCGGCCGTGAGCCCAACGAGCGCCTCGAGTTCCTGGGCGACGCCGTCTTGGGCTTGGTCGTCACCGACTACCTGTACCGTACTTACCAGGATTTGCCGGAGGGCGAGCTCGCCAAAGCCCGGGCCGCGGTGGTCAACTCCTCCTCGCTGGCCGGCACGGCCCGGGATCTGCAGGTCGGCAACGCTCTTTTCCTGGGCAAGGGCGAGGACTCCTCAGGCGGGCGGCTGAAGCCCTCGATCCTGGCCGATGCCATGGAGGCCCTGATCGGGGCCATCTACCTCGACGCCGGTTACGGCGTCGTCAATGAGGTCGTGCTCGAACTACTGGGAGAGCGCCTGCGGGAAGCGGCCAGGGGGCCGGGAGACGAGGATTACAAGACCCGCCTCCAGGAGCTGTGCGCCCAGACCTACGACGAGCTTCCCCTGTACCGCATCGCCGACAGCGGCCCTGACCATGCCAAGGTGTTCCAGGCCGAGGTCGTGGTGGCCGGTCGTTGCCTCGGGCAAGGCTCGGGCCGGTCCAAGAAGCAGGCCGAGCAGATGGCAGCCCGTCACGCTTGGTTTGCGCTGAAGTCCGAGCCGGTCCCCTCCGGCGAGGGGGCGGACGAAGCCAAAGCCGGATAGCCGTGCCGGAACTGCCCGAGGTAGAAACCGTGCGGAGGGATGTGTGGGGCCGTTACGGGGGCCAGACGCTCCACGACGTCACGGTTACAGGGCGGCGCACCGTCCGCCGGCACGCCCCCGGGTTGCTGTCGGGCCTGGCGGGCCAGCGCCTGGCCTCCACCGGCCGCCACGGCAAATACCTGCTCCTGGCCTGGGAGGACGGGCGGGTGCTGGTGGTGCACCTGCGGATGAGCGGCCAGCTCCTGGCCGCGGCCCCCGGGGGCCGCCGGCCTGCCCACACCCACGCTGTGCTCGGTTTCGGCGGGGGGGCCGGGGAGCTTCGCTTCGTGGACCCTCGGACCTTCGGTGAGATGTTCCTGGCCGGGCGGGCGGGACGGGCCGATGGGCCCGCCTCGGAGCCGGGCCTGGCCGAGCTCAGCCATCTCGGCCCCGACGCCCTTGTGGTCGACGCCGCCCACTTCGGTGCCGTCCTGGCCGGCCGGCGCGCTCCCCTCAAGAGCCTCTTGGTGGACCAGCGGGCCGTGGCCGGCATGGGCAACATCTACGCCGACGAGGTGTGCTTCGACGCCGGCTTGCGCCCGGACCGCCCCGCCGGCTCACTGGCACCGGCAGAGCTCGAACGCCTGGCGCGCTCGACGCACTCGGTCCTAGAGGGGGCCATCGCAGGCCGTGGTTCTTCTCTGCGGGACCAGCAATATCGCGACTTGTACGGCAATCTGGGCCGTTACCAGCTCGAGCACAAGGTATACGGCCGGTCCGGGATGCCCTGCCCATCCTGCGGGCAAGCCGTCCAGCGGGTGGAGATGGGAGCTCGCCGCGCCTTTTGGTGCCCCACCTGCCAGCGCTGAGCGGCCTCGGGGCCGTCCTGAGCCGCCATCATGCCGGTAACGTCGCGGCCATGTGCCGGAACATCACAGTGCTGCGAGGCCTCGAGCCTGCCGCCACAGAGGCGGAGATCGAGGCGGCGGCCAGGCAGTACGTGCGCAAGGTGAGCGGGATCCGGGCACCCTCGGCCTCGGCCGAGCCCGCTTTCGAGCAAGCCGTCCGGGCCGTCACCGCCGCCACCGTCTGCCTTCTGCACGGCTTGCCCCCTCGCCGCCAACCGCCGCCGTCAGTGCCGCCCCTGCGGCGCAGGCAGGGTGCGAGCACCTGAGAGAGCGGCCGGCCTGCTACGGTTTTTCGAGGGCCGGCCCACTGGAGGGGAACCGCATTGCTTGTTGACGTGGTCGTTTTTGACGGGGTCGACGAGCTCGACGTCGTCGGGCCGCTCGAGGTCCTGCGGCGGGCGACGGCCATAGGTGCCGACGTCCAGGCCCGACTGTGCAGCCGCACGCCCGTTCCGTGGGTGAGCGGTTCGTTCGGGATGCGCTTCCAGCCTGACGGGGAGTTCAAGCCCGGGGAGGCCGAGGTGGTGGTGGTCCCGGGCGGTGGCTGGGTGGCGCGGCCTGATGCCGGGGCCTGGGCCGAAGTGCGACGGGGCTACTGGCTCGCCCTGCTGTCCGAGGCGGCCGGGGCGGGCTCGGTAATGGCCGGCGTCTGCACGGGTGCCATGCTGCTCGCCCACGCCGGGGTCATCGGCTCCCGGCGGGCTACCACCCACCACGATGCCCGTGCCGACCTCGCTGCCCTGGGCGCCACCGTGGTGGCTCAGCGGGTCGTCGACGAAGGGATGGTCGTGACCTGCGGCGGCGTCACCAGCGGCATCGACTTGGCGTTGCACCTCAGCTCTCGTTACTTCGGGGAAAGCGTGGCCGGGCTCATAGCCGAGGGCCTCGAGTACCCCTGGTTCCCGGCCGTGCCAAGGCTGCCGGCCGAGGACTGACGAGGCCGGCGTGAAGGCGCGACAGTCCGCTTTCCCCGGCGCGCCGCCCGCTAGGTTTGGCGGAACGTGTTCCTGAAGTCGCTGACACTGAAGGGCTTCAAGTCCTTTGCCGACACGGCCACCCTGGAGTTCGAGCCAGGCGTGACGGTCGTGGTCGGGCCCAACGGCTCGGGCAAATCCAACATCGTCGACGCCGTGGCCTGGGTCCTGGGGGCTCAGGGGCCGCGGACGCTGCGCTCCTCGAAGATGGAGGACGTCATCTTCGCCGGCACGTCCAAGCGGGCCGGGCTGGGGCGGGCCGAGGTCTCCCTCGTCATCGACAACTCGGCCGGGCTGCTGCCGATCGACTTTTCCGAGGTGTGCATCACCAGGGCGTTGTGGCGCAGCGGCGAGTCGGAGTACTCGATCAACGGGGCCCCCTGCCGCCTGCTCGACCTCCAGGAACTGCTTTCGGACACCGGTGTCGGGCGCCAACAGCACACGATCGTTTCCCAGTCCCAGCTTGACGCCATCCTCTCCGCTCGGCCCGAGGACCGCCGCGGCGTCATCGAAGAAGCGGCTGGGGTGTCCAAGTACCGCAGGCGCAAGGAGAAGGCAGAGCGCCGGCTCGAGGCGACCGAAGCCGCCCTGCTGCGAGCTCAGGACCTCCTAAAGGAGGTCCGCCGCCAATTGCGCCCGCTCGAGCGCCAGGCCGAGGCGGCCCGGCGTTACGCCGGGGTGATGGACGAACTTGTCGCCCTGCGCCGCTATCTCCACGGCCGGGAGCTCAGCTTGCTCGGTCCTCGACTGGGCGCGTTGGGCGCGGCCAAGGCCGATGCCCGGCGTTCGCAGGAGGCGGCCCTGGCGACCTTGGCGAGCCTCGACGCCCAGGTTGGCGCAGCCGAGGCCGCCCTCGACGCGGCGCGCCGGGGTTCGGAGGCCACGGACCTGGCCGAGCTCGTTTCGACGGCCGAAGGTTTGCGGGCGCGCGCCTCGGGCTTGGTGGCCCTGATGACCGAGCGGGCCCGGGGTATCGAGAGGGACCAGGCCGCCGCCGTGGACCGCGACGTGGTGGCGAGCCTGGAAGCCGAGGCGGCGTCCCTG
This sequence comes from Acidimicrobiaceae bacterium, assembly GCA_003158835.1. Taxonomy (GTDB): domain Bacteria; phylum Actinomycetota; class Acidimicrobiia; order Acidimicrobiales; family Palsa-688; genus Fen-671. The sequence continues at coordinate 973 of PMLI01000565.1, read as the reverse complement.
GGCGAGCAACTGGCGGGCACGGAGCAGGAGGCTCAGGACCTGCTCCCCCTCGAAGCCGAGCTGGAGGTGGCCGAAGCAGACCTGGCGCTCCAGGTCGCCGACGTCGAAGCCACCCTGGCCGAGACCAGTGGCGAGGCCGTGGCCGGGGAACGGGCAGGCGAAGTGAGGGCCGAGCTGGCCGCCCGCCGCCGGGCTGTCGAGCAATTGGACGCCCAACTGCGCCGCCTCCGGGAACGGGCCGGTGCGCTGGCAGGACGCAAAGCGCGTTTGGAGGAGGAGGCGGCCCGGGCCGAGGCTCTGGCGCAGGAGTCCGGGGCGCGGGCCGAGATGCTCTCGTCTGCGGCCGAGATGGCCGCGGGCCAGCTGGTCGAGGCGGAGCGGGCACTGGTGGCCAAGCAGGAGGCGCGCCGCGCCGTCGACGCCGAGCGGCACCGATGGACGGCCCGGGCCGAGGCGCTGGCCCAGGCTCTGGACGAAGCGCGGGCCCGGGCCGGGGCCCGCCGTCTGGCCGGGGTCGAAGGCCTCTTGGGGGCGTTGGTCGAGCTGGTGGATGTGGATGAGGGCTACGAGGCCGCTTTTGACGCGGCCGCGGGAGAAGCGCTCTCGGCCGTCCTCATGAGAGACGAAGAGGCGGCCCGGCGTGGCCTGTCCCACCTGGCCCAGCACAACGCGGCCGGGGCCGTGATCGCTCTGGTGGTGGGGACGGGGCCCGGGAGCGAGGTCCGGTCCCGCCCCGGAGAACGCCTCGGGGAAGCGTCGGGGGAAGAGCCACCGGCGGGGACGGTGTGGCTGAGCCGGCACGTCCGTTCGCGGCATGGGGCGGTCACCGAGCTGCTCGACCGGCTCNNGTCGTGGCCGGCGATTGGTCCGGCGCCGTCGACTTGGCCGTGGCCCGCCCGGAGCTGGTCGTCGTCACCCAGGCCGGAGACCGCTGCTCGCAGGGCATCTGGCGCACCGGCTCCCATGGCACGGG
>PMLI01000002.1 GCA_003158835.1 Acidimicrobiaceae bacterium | reverse complement strand
GAACCGGCGAGCATCGTGGTGCCGGTAAGGCTCAACCGCCCATCGTGTGACAGGGTGACCTCCTCGCCCACGGAGACGCCGCGATAGTTGCCCGGAGGGCTCCCGGCCAGAGCAACCGAGTCACTTACCAGCACCGAATGGTCAACTCCTTTGGCCCGGACCATGGCTGTAATTGTGGCGGCGGGCAAATGGTGGCCGTCGGCGATAAAGCTCGCCTGCAGACGGTCCTCGGACAGCTGCGCCCAGAGGTGGTTGGGGTGGCGCGGGACCGTGAGATGGCAGCCGTTGCCGAGGTGAGTCGAAAGTCTCGCTCCGGCATCGGCGGCGGCGGTGACCTGTTCAGGGCTGGCCGCGGTGTGCCCAATGGCGACAATCACTCCGGCACTCGAGGCGGCGCGCACGTAGGGAATAGCCCCTCCCAACTCGGGAGCCAGGGTAACTATCCCCACGAGGCCGGCGCCTGCCCGCTGCCACCTCTCGAGTTCGGCCACATCAGGGAGGCGAAGCGCCTTAACGTCATGGGCGCCTCGGGGACCATCCTCCGGAGAGAGGTACGGGCCCTCCACATGCACGCAAGGAATGGCGTGGCGCACGAGCGGATCCGCGCGTCGAGCCTCAGCAATGACCGCGAGCGCGCCACTTATGCGTTCCTCCGGGGCACTGACTAGCGTCGGGCAAAGGGCGGTCACCCCTCGGTCCCATTCGCGCGCTACCAACGCCGTTACCCCGTCCACGTCAAGGTCTTCACTGTTGAAGTCCAAACCGCCGTAGCCGTTCACCTGTAGGTCGACGAGGCCCGGAGCGACCCAGCGGCGTGTCGCGCCGGACGCTGCCGCCACCGACGTGACCCGCCCGTCTGCGATGCCCACCTGGACTGCCCGCCGGGTCCCGGCAAGACGGCCCGCCACGACCGTCATCCGGGTCAATCCGACCACCCTGCCCATTGGCAACCGCCAGAGTCGTCACCACACAGTGCCCCTCCTGCTGCCCTCATCCGAAGCCTTGCGACAATATGGAAGAGCTCGGGCACGGCGTCATCTCCTTCCCAGAATCCCCCTCGAGAGGACCTTGTTCTCTGGGTCCAACTGTTGTCGCAGGCCATCCCCAACAAACAAAAACCCCAGGATCAGTACAACTAACGCAATTGAGGGAAACGCGATCAACCACGAGTCAGCTGTGAGGTACCCCTGGGCACTGAAAAGCATCGTCCCGTAGTCCGGCGCCGGGGGCGCCACACCGAACCCCAAGTAACTTAGTACGGCATAGGACCCTTCGGCATTGGACAGCGTAAGCCCCACCATGACCGATACCGGGGTCGCGATGTTAGGCACGACATGACGCACGATGATCCACAAAGTACTCCTGTGTGCTAGACGGGCCGCCTCCACATATGCCCGACCACGGATCTCAATAGCCGCGGTGCGTGCAATCCGGCCGAACTGAGGAGAAAATACTATGCCGAGGGCCAATGTAGCATGGGTTAGCCCCGGCCCCAGCACGACGATGACGGCGATCGCCAGTAGCGTTCCCGGTACCGAGAACAGCAGGTCCATCACACGGCCCAGCACCTCGTCGATGAACCCGCCGAAGTACCCGGCGACCACGCCCATGGGCGTACCAAGGATGATCCCGACGGCAACTGACTCCACCGCAGCCAGAACACCGATCCTCGACGCTACGACAACCCTGCTGAGTTCGCTCCGCCCGAGTTCGTCTGTCCCGAACAGGAAGTGAGCTGAAGGCCGAAGAAACGGCGTCGCTATCAGGCTGTTCGCATCCACGGGCACGATCAGCGGCCCAAAAATCGCCGCCAGACAGAAGATGGCGCAAATCAGGAGCCCGATGTTGCCGATCAGCCCGATCCCGCCCGACGCGGCAATGCGCCTGACTACATGCGACAACCTCGACCGCGTCTTGCGTTCCGAAGTCACACTGAGATCCACTCTAAACCACCCCTACCCGACCGTAATCCTGCGGTCCACCAGTGGGCTGATCAGGTCAACGAGCAGGTTGCCAATGATGAACGCGACGACCAATACGAGCACCTGCGCTTCGAGCTCAAGGAAATCGCGGTTCTCAATGGCAAGCAACAATCCCCTCCCGATACCAGGCAGGCTGAACACGTCCTCTACAACGACCACACCACTAATTAGTATCCCGAAGCTGAACCCCTCCAGCGACAGGATGGGCAACGATGCGGCTTTCAGTGCGTAAACGCCGTACAGCCTGAGCGAAGTCAGGCCGTTACCACGTGCCGTCGTGATGAACGGCTGTGATAGCACTTCGGCCATAGTGGCCCGCGTCATTTGTACAAGGTTGCCAGACACCGGAAGTCCCACTGCGATCGCTGGTAGCACCATCGAGCGCATATTGGCACCCAGATTTGACGTTATCGGCTCATAAACTGCTGCATAAACGCTCGGAAAAAACTTCGAAGACAACAAGAGGAGGATGGCCCCCGAAACAAAAAAAGGCAGGGCGTAGAAGATAAGAAAAGGCAGCCGTACCAGCATGTCTCTCCTCGGGCTTCGGCGCCCGGAAAGTGCTGCGAATGCTCCGATCGGTACACCGAGCAGAGTGGCAATGATAAGTCCGAGGAGCGCGGGCTCTACTGAGACCGGTGCTTGTTGGGCGATGACACTGCTGATCTTGAGACCTGATATCGGGGACACTCCGAAGTTGCCGTGCAACGCTTTGACAAGCCAATCGGCATACTGACTGGTGATCGGCCTCAATAAACCGAGATGCTTTTCAACCGTGCGTACCTGTGCCGGACTATCGCCCAGAGAACCGGCTAGTATGACCGCTTCGGTGCCAGGTATCAGCCGCTGGATGGAAAAGAAAATGATAACCGAAAGCGCAAGAATGAGGAACAATGAGGTAATGAACCGACGAATTATGTACCTGATGACGGGACGGTTGACCAATTGCTTCCATGGCCATAGCACGGCCTTTCTGAGCCCGGAAGGACGTACAAGGTTCATTTGCTCGCTCCTACCTTCCCCGGCGGCTCAGCCGGGAAAAGATCCTCTTCTGGTCATTTGACATTCTCTGTAGCGTGCTTACGAACTTGCTCATGCCGTAACCGCGCCGTCATATTGTTCGGCCACCAACATCCCAGGGTAATAACAGGCCACTAAATGGTTGGGCTCGTACTCCGTCAACGGAGGCTCTGCGGCGCGACAGCGCTCGTCTGCCAGGGGGCACCGAGTCGCGAAGCGGCACCCCTCGATTGCCTCGATGGCACTCGGCGGGTCGCCCCTCAGAATGATCGGCTTCCGCCGCGTCCCGTCGGGAAGTGGCCGGAGTTGAGCGGACTGGAGGGCGACGGAATAGGGATGAAGCGGCAGCCCAGTCGCCTCCTGGGCTGGGAGGACTTCGACGACCCTGCCCAGGTACATCACCATTACACGTGTGCTCAAGGCTGTCACGGCTGCGAAATCGTGAGAAATAAAGATGTACGCGACGCCCGTGGCCGCCTGAAGTTGCACCAACAGCGCCATAACCTCCTGCTGGAGAAGGACGTCGAGGTTGCTGACGGCCTCGTC
>PMLI01000006.1 GCA_003158835.1 Acidimicrobiaceae bacterium | reverse complement strand
GGTACCGGCGGACGGTCACGGTCCCTACCGATTGGCAGTCGGAGCGGGTCATCCTCCACTTCGGGGGCGTTCACCAGCGCGCCAGAGTCTTCCTCGACGGGCAGCTGGTGGGCCAGCATGTGGGGGCCGGCCCCTTCGAGTGCGACCTCGGCCAAGACCTGGGCCTCGCAGAAAGGATGATCGTGGTGGATGTCGAGGCGCCTGTCGACAAGGGCGCCTTCCCCCACGGCAAGCAGCGCAGCATCCCCAGGGATGGCTACGACAGTTGCTCGTTCGAGCCTTCGAGCGGCATTTGGCAACCCGTGTGGCTCGAACCGCGACCGGCCACCTTCCTCCGCCGCCTGCGCTGCCGCGCCCTGAGCACGCTCGACGGCTTCGTTCTGGAGGCCNNCCAGCTGGAGGGCCAGTCGATGGAGGGTGCCCTGGTCCACCTTGTCGTCCGTGGCGGTGCCGCGTCTGCCGACGTAAGAGCGGGGCCGGACGGACGGGCAAGGGCGCAGCTCCACCTACCCGAGCCTGTGGTCTGGTCCCCGAGGGACCCCTATATCTATTTCGTCGATGTCGAGGTCCTGTCCACAGACGGCCGGGACGATGTGACCGTGCCTACTGGCCTGCGCACCGTCGCGGTTGTCGGAGACGAGATCCGCCTGAACGGCCGGCGCGTCTACTTGCGGGGTGTCCTCGACCAGGGCTACTGGCCCGACAGCGGGCTCAGCGCCCCGGGGCCACAGGCGCTCCGCCGAGACCTGGAGCTCGCCCGCGCCGCCGGTTACAACTTTGTGCGAAAGCACATCAAGCTCGAAGACCCTCGCTGGCTTTGCCTCGCCGATTCCATTGGGATGCTCGTTTGGGAGGAACCCCCCAGCACGAGCCGGTACTCAGCGGCATCTCTAGCCGCCTTTAACGCTCAGGTGGAAGCCATGGTGGCCCGGGACGCCAACCACCCTTCGGTCATCGTGTGGGGCCTGTTCAACGAGGAGTGGGGCCTTGACTGGAAGGTGGCCGATGACCACGACCGCCAAGAGGCAGTACGGGGGACGGTGCGGCTCCTCCGCCAGCTAGACGAGTCCCGCCCTGTAATCGACAACTCAGGATGGTCCCACGTCGACACGGACCTGGCCGATTGGCACTACTACGAGAGTGACATCGGGCTTTGGGCCAAGAACGTCCGCGCCCTGGTACATGACAGCTCCCCCACGGTGCCCGTCACCTTCTCGCGCCGGGGTACCCAGATGAAGCCGTTGGGCGTCGCCCCCCAAGTCACGTCAGGGCGCCCGAACCTCAACAGCGAGTACGGGATGGGCCTCACGAGCGTCGAGCGGGCGTGGCACCTGCGTTGGCAGACCCAGGAGCTAAGGCGCCACGACCGTCTGTCGGGCTACGTCTACACCGAGCTTTACGACATCGAGCACGAGTTCGCCGGGGTGTACACCTTCGACCGGCAGACAAAGGACCTCGGGAACCTCGACCCGGCGGACGTCAACGCGGAGACGGTCCTCGTGCTCGACGTCCTGCCCTCCCAGCCGGGGGCCGACCTGTTCACAGTCAACGGTGGCGTGACCATTGGGGCGCGCATCTCCTGCCACGGCACCACGGCCGTCTGCTGCGATGTCCGTTCCGCCTGGGGACGGCCAATGAGCGCCGCCCCCGAAGTGCCGGCGCCAGCAGAGACGTCGGTCGCCCAGCCGCTCGAGGCGCGACCGTTCGAGCTGAGCCCGGCGGTCGGGCTCAACGCCCGCCTCCCAGAAGGCTGGCCCGCCGGGAGGCTCCACATATGGGCGGAGTGCGGTGGCAGCCGGGTGGCCCGGGCCTTCGTCGACGTCGCCAGAGGACAACCACCTGAGCCGTGAGCTCCTCCCTATGGGCACTGGCCTCGCGGCGGCTCGGACGTTGCATAGTTGCCATGCTGCAGGACCATGGACCGCCCTTGCATTCTCGCGACCGCCGCCACGTAGGTCAGCTCACCCGGCTTGGTCGCCATGTACCCTCACGTGCGAAATAGGGTGCCACGTGCCAGTGGGGCCGGCCCAAGCACCGGGGTTCAGGTTCAAATCCTTGAAGATGGGGTTGACGATGGCCGTTTATGCGCGCTCAGCAACGGGGCGGTCGGCCCTGTAAGCGCCCACGGGCCACCTCCTCGATGCAATCGAGATCTCAAAGAGCTCAGCCCATGTACCTGGTTGGCACAGGACGCGTCGCCGATGGTCAAGACGTCCGTTCAACTGTGTCGACCTCGGCACGTCAACGGACCGTGACCATAAGTCCCCGAAGGTACTTGACGGGCGCATTTCGTCGGCCTACACTTACAACGTTGTACATTCTCCAACGTTGTAAAGCGCGGCGCTTGACCCCACTGCCGGGCGATTGGAGAAGGGGCGCCGGGAAGGGAGGAAGGTAGCCAGTCGCGCACAAGCCCCGACGTCCCGTGCCGGACACTCGACGGACGGTTTCAACCGCCTGCTTGAGCCCACCGCGACGGACCGAGTAGCGCGGCGCAGGGAGCACTTGTAAGAAGCTTGTCCGTAGCCACACTCGCTCGAAAGCGAAACAACGCAAGGCGCTCTGGACGGAGCACAACTCGATTGGAAAGGAATGCTATATGAGTTTGACCAAAAACCCGCTAACCCGTGGTCTGCTTGCGGTCGCCTCCGGGGCCATCCTCGTTGTCATGTCTGTGGGACCGGGCACCACCGCTGACGCGGGCTCACTGCATAGCCAGCCCCAGGCAGTCCAGGCTCTACCCGGGTCCGGCTCCATCACCTTCTGGGACGAATGGACGAACGGCGCTGCTCGCACGGCCATGACCTGGGTGGCCAACGCATGGGACAAGATCCACCCCAACTGGCCGATCGCCGAACGGCCCATCCCCAACGACTCCTTCTTTGCCGCGATCCGGACCGGAATTGCCGATAACAACCCTCCCGACGTCCTCCAGACCGAGGGCTATGAGAGCACCGAGAGCTTCGCTCAGGCGCATGAGCTCGCTAACCTTAACTCGTTATGGTCCCAGGTAAAATACCGTTATAATCAGCCCGACGGGGCCTCAATGACGGGGGCGTGCCGCTACCAAGGCACCTGGTACTGCGTCCCCTGGGACTGGGACACCCAGTCGTTCCTGTTCTGGAACGAGTCCGTGATGAAGCAGTACCACCTTTCACCGCCCACCACCTTTGAGCAGAAGTTGGCGGACGCCAAGGTCCTCAAGGCGGCCGGCGTCATCCCCTTCGCGCTTTCCGATGCGGATGGCTGGCCGGGCATGCACTGGTACTTCGAGTTCGTGGGCCAGTTCTGCGGGTCGAAGACTCAAGACAGCGCCGTCATGCGGACCGGCGCCAAATGGAACGACCCGTGCTTTGTGAAATCTGCGGCCCTGCTTTCGACCTTGGCCAAGGACGGCTACTTCCCTCCAGGCCTGGTGGCCGAGAACTACAACGTGCAGGTCACCCTGCTGGAGTCGGGCAAGGCGGCTATGGCTGAGGACGGCATTTGGCTGGAAGAACCGCCCGTCGCCAACATCGGTGGGGAGAGGTTCCCCGCCATTGCTGGGGCACCCTATAATGCCACCAGCGGTTGGGTCGGCACGTCGCTCAGCGTACCTGCCAAGGCACGGCACTCGGTGGCGGCGATGGCCTTACTCAAGTGGATGGCTACGAACCCGGCTGTCGGCAATGAATGGGCGACCGCCGGCGACCCGATGAACCTCAAGGGCGCGAATGTTCATCTGCCGGGCCTGGACGCCACGCTCGTCGGCGATGTCCAGAACTACCCTCAGCTACCCCCGGCTGACGAATCTCTCCCCTTCGCGGTTGGGAACACCGCTCTTTATGCCCTGGGTCAGGGGCTCCTGGACGGGAAGCTGACACCACAGCAGTTCAGTGACCAGCTCGAGGCCGCTGCCGCTAAGGCCGGCCCCGGCATGGGCTAGACCCAATGCCAATCGGCGACGGGCGCAGCTCCCTTCCGCAGCTCCAAGCTGCCTATGGGAGAGATGTGCCCGTCGCCACCTTGGCGGACGCGTTGTCCTCATCAGCTTGTGGGGCGAGATGGAGCGTACCTTTAGTCAGCCTAATCTTGAGGGATGAGGCTCTCATGCCAAAAGGGCAATCATGAACCAAAGTGTGGCGGATGCCGTTAGAGCGGAACCTCCGGCCCCCGGCACATCGAAATCCCTTACCGCACAGCGGTGGCCGTCATGGCTCCCCCATCTCAGGCGGTCCGGGCTCGTTGCCTGCCTCTTCATACTCCCGGGGTTCCTCCAGTACCTGGTGTTCATGTTCATCCCGCTGATGTCGACCGTAGCCCTCAGCTTCACCAACTGGACAGGCTTCAGCTTCTCGGACATCCATATCGGCAGCCTCCGGAACTATTCGGCCCTAGGCCACGACCCAGTTTTCGTGCAGGCTTTGGTCCACACGCTCGTCTTCGTCGTAGCGGGCTCGGCCGTCGAGACCTTGCTTGCGCTCGGGCTGGCTTTGGTCCTTTTCGGGAACCTGCCCCTGGCGAAAGTGTTCCGCACCATCTTCGTCATGCCGGCCGTCTTGTCCCCTGTTGTGATCGGCCTCATCTTTCTCTTCGTCCTCGACCCTACACTCGGGATCATAAATCCTCTGCTCCGCGACTTGGGGCTAAAGAGCCTAGCCGGCGTCTGGCTCAGCGACCCGCACAAGGCATTGCCGATCCTCGTCCTGGTCCAGGTCTGGTCCACATTCGGCTTGTACATGTTGTTGTTTATCGCACGGCTGGGGATGATACCCGAGGACCAGTGGGACTCAGCCGCGGTCGATGGCGCCTCACGCACACAGACCTTTCGCTGGGTCATATTTCCTGCCTTGCGCAGTATGGCCGCGGTCGTGGTGCTCCTGACCTTGATCGACTGCCTGAAAGTGTTCAATACGGTCTTCGTGATGACGCAAGGAGGTCCTAATCACGCGACCGAAGTGCTATCGACCTGGGCCTACACCAACGTGTTCGCGAATAACGAAGTAGGCTATGGCGATGCGGTAGCCGTCGTGCTATTGGGCGTCGCCCTCCTTTTCATCTTCGCCTGGGCGTTCTGGATGCGGCGAGAAGCGGCTCGCAATCGTTAGGTGTCAGGAAAGGACGCGGTGAATTGAAGGTACCCAACCCGCTTAAGCCCAACAGGAGCCGTCGGCGTCGGTCCAAGCTCCGACGGTTCCTTTGGTACCCGCCATTGCTGGTCGTGACGGCAACAATTGTGTACCCCGTCTTGTGGATGATCTACAGCTCGTTCAAACCACAAATCGCGATCTTCGATAGTGTGTTTTCGTTGCCGACAAAGTTCTACGGCGGGAACTACTCCATCCTATTCGGTACGGAGGGCGAGATGCTGCGATGGATTGAGAACAGTTCGCTCATCTCCTTCCTTTCGGCCACCGGCATCGTGCTATGTGCCTGTACTGTCGCCTATGGCTTGGCCACTTTCGACTTCCGCGGCAAGCAGCTGCTATTCTTTGTTTGCCTCCTGGGGCTGATGGTACCGGAGACGACCGTAGTCATACCGGGGTTCCTTCTCATAAGTCAACTTCACTTGGTGAACACACCGTGGGCGTTGATCCTGACGTATTGCGGCTGGAGCTCGTTCGGGATATTGATCCTACGGAACTTCTTTGAGTCAACCCCGAAGGAAATGCGCGAGGCGGCTGTGGTCGACGGGGCTGGGCACTGGAAGGTGTTTACTCGGATCATGCTCCCGCTGGCGCGGCCGGCCGTAAGCACGGTGGCCATCTTCGGGTTCCTCTGGGTGTGGAACGACTTCGTCTACCCACTGATCTATCTGACGCAGGACAGTTCGTACACCGTGCCGCTCGGCGTGGCCCAGTACTACAGTCGAGCCGGGATAGACGTTGGCGCCCAGATGGCGGCACTGACGATCGCCGCGTCCGTCCCGTTGGCGGTGTTCTTGGTCTTCCAGCGCAGCTTTATCCGAGGCCTTATGTCGGGGGCGGTGAAGGCCTAATGGTTGGCTGCGTACTAAGGGTAGCGGGCGTCGCCGGCACGGCGCGACTGGGCACGGCGTCACGGGACCGAAAGCCGCGGCGTGGCGCACAGCGCGGCCAGCCGGCAGTGCCAAGGGCTCGGGTAGTGACGGTTTTTGCACTGGTCATGGTCATCTAGGAAGGGACAAAAGAGAATGGAAGCATCGCAGGACAACGTCACAGGGGAACAAAAGCAGGAACGCCGCGAACGGGGCGTGTTCTTCCCCGGGTGGTTCCCTCGGTCTCACTGCTACCACCCGAGCCTGCCGCCGCGGCGGCTGCGCATGGTCGAGGAGCTACAGGACCTGCGTGCGACCATGCTCACGTGGCCCGCGCTCGGCGGGGGGTCCATCTCGTTGCCTTACCTGGAGGAGGAGGCCAACGGCCCGGTGCCGGCCAGGTACCGGTTCTATGGTTTCGTCTCGGACACAGAGTTCATCGCCGCTTGCCATAAGGCGAGTATCAGCGTGTTCGGTGTGGTCTTTACCGCCCAGGGATGGGAAGTGCCGGCCGAGCTCAACGATGCCGAGGACACGGTCCTTTCCCTGACCGAACTACGCGGAGTGGGCAACCGGCGCTGGCTCGGGCTCCGGGAGTTCAGCCAGGACCGGTACCCGCGGCTGTGGCCACCGTTCGCCAAGTACTTCCCCGAGGGCCTGGTCAATTGGCGGGGCGAGAAGGTCACCGACCTGATAGAGGAGTGCTCGGCCCGCGATATACATGGCGAGAAGGTGCACGCGCACTGGATCGAGTGCCCGGACCGGGAGCACAGCTGCTACTTCATGGACCTCAACAATCGGGTCTGGCGTGAGTACGTGAAGGCCATCGTGCGTGTCCAGGTCGAGGCGGGGGTGGACGGCATCCAGTTCGACGAGATATCTACGCCGCTTAGCTCAGCGCAGTACGGGGGTTGCTTCTGCCCGGAATGCATGGACGGTTTCACTTCGTACCTCCGCCGCTACGGGCACCCCGAAGCAGAAGCCGAGAGCTTCAATTACGGCACATGGCTGCTGGCCAGGGGCTACGACTTCCGCAGCCGCCTGGCTGAGACGCCTCTCTTCAGCGAGTACGTGCGCTACCAAAAGGAGATGGTCACCGCCAGCTTCGCGGAGCTCAGTGACTACGTCCGCAGCGTGGCACAGGCCAGCGGCCGGGAACTACGGATCTCAGCCAATACCTACGACATGGGCCCTCTGTACGACGCGGTTGTGCCCCACCTGGACGTTTGTGTCCCTGAGCACTTCAGGAGCGACTACAAACAGCCGGGCTGGTACCGCTACGCCCTAGCCATGGCCGAGGACAAGCCGCTGCTCGCCCAACTGAACCCCTATGGGGGTGGGCCGTGGACCACGGTGGTGGCCGAGTTCGCCGAAGGCAAGGGCAAAGACCGCTTCCGAGTGCTGGCCTACGAGGCGGCGGCTATGGGTGCGGTGCTGTCGGTCCCTTATGGGTCCTGGATGGGCAGCGTAATCCTGGACGCGGCCTACGCGCCAATGGCGGTGGCCCGGGAGGTGCAGGCGTTCCTGGCCGACCATGAGTGGCTCTTCACCAACGAGAGCCTCAACTCGACCGCCCTGCTCTACGACGTCGGTACCTGCTATGAGAGCTCGGTGCTCCAGACGATGACCGGCCGCGAAGGGAAGGTCCGGGGAGAGCACCAAAGGTTCCGGGGCCTGGCCGAGATGTTGGCGGAGCACCAGCAGCCTTTCGACGTGGTCGTCCTGCACGACCGTCAGCTCCGCCCCGACCGGCCGGCCCGGCCGGACCTGTCCCAGTACGAGGTAGTGACCTTGTTAGCCTCCGCCGAGCTCGACGGGGACGAGATAGCCTCGCTGACGGCGGTCCTGGACAGCGGTGGGCGTGTGCTGGTGGTGGCTGCAGAGGCCGAGGGCGACGGGCGGGGCGGCCTCACCAAGCCTGCGCCAGGGACCGCGCACCTGGTGCAGGACCCGCGGGCCCAAGTGGTCGCGCTGGATAACCTTCCCGCTGTGCTCGCCAACGGCGCCCGCCCGCAGCTGCAGCTCACCCCGGGATGGGGGTTCGGGGTGAACATCTGCAAGTCGGCGCGGGGCGGGGCGGCGCTGCACGTGGTCAATTACCGGTCCGAGGACGGCGCCACCGTGCCGGTCCGCAACGTCGTGGTCGGGGTGCGCCTCCCGAAGGCCTACACCAAGGCACAGCTGTGGGTACCCGGTGTGACAGGGGCTCCCGAAGATATTCCGCTGGAGCTCGCTGACGGTGCCCAGATCCTCCATGTGCCCCGCCTTGGCGTGTACGGGGTTATCGAGCTTTCCGAATGACCCGGAGAGACCGGCCCCGTTGCACGCAAGAGGGAGGAAAGACGGTGTCTGGGCCCAAAGAAAATGTAGAGCAGTTGCTTTCGGAGACCGGTGGCATCTTACGGGTGGAGCCGGCATGGGTGGGGCGCGACTGGCTACCACCCGGCCGGCGCCTCGGAATGGACGATGGCGCCTACGACCTCGGCGACCGCGGTTTCATCTGCGAACGGTGGCTGGCCTCGACGCCCCATGCCGAC
>PMLI01000296.1 GCA_003158835.1 Acidimicrobiaceae bacterium | reverse complement strand
ACCACCTCGAGGGCTTCCGGGCCCTTTTCGGGTTGCAACTCCAGGACCAGGTACGGGACCAGCTCAACGACCATCTCGAGGCTTTCCTGGCCCGGCTCCAGGGGGAGATCGCCTCGGAGGTCGAGATCCGGCTGTTACCCGGGTTTGGCGCCCTGAGCACGGAAGTCGTCAGTCTGCGGGGCGACACCGCCGAAACCGGTTCGCTGACCGGGGCCCTGCGCGACGACGTCGTCGCCTTGCAATCCGATGTCGTAGAGCTGACCCGCATGCTGCGCATGCAAGCCGACGCCGCCGACCAGGTCGCCGAGGCTCTCGGGCGCACCCTTATCCGCCTTTCGGTCGAAGTGGAAGACCTCAACGTGGCCTTAGGGGCATCGCCGGGCCGGGGGACCGAAGCGTGGCCCCCGCTGGGCCCGGAAGAGGGCCCGGGGCCCGAGGTCACCCCCGCAGGTGACGACGGCACCCGGCCCGAGGTCGGGCCCACCGAGAGGGAGGCGACCAGCCCGAGGGCCCGGACGAGGGAACCGTCAAGGAGGAGCCGGCCGGCAAGGACGGGGGAGCCGGCGCAGACAGGGCCCCCGGCAAGCAAGAAGCAGTCGTCGCGCGGGGGCCGGCGGGGCGGGGGCGAGACCGGAGACGGGTCGGTGGCCGGAGACGGGTCAGTGGCCAGAGGCGGGGCGGCTGCCAACGGCTCGGCCGTGCCGGTAACCGACGAGGCGCCTTCGCACGAATGACAGTTCCAGAATGACAGTTCCAAGAGTCATCCTCGACCTTGTGGCGGTCCAAAGCCCCAGCTACAAGGGCAGAGGCATAGCGCGTTACAGCGCCGACTTCGCCCGGGCCATGGTAAGGCGGCACCCGGAGATGGTGAGCGCGATCGCGGTGCACCCTGAGCTCGGCCCGCTCGAAGGCATGGATGACCTCGGCAGCTGGCTGACGAGCGCCCCGGACTGGTCAGATGCCTCCATCCTGCACCTGAGCTCGGTCTTCGAACCTGAGATCCCGGTCCGTGTGTTCTGGCCCCGCCCAGCCACCGCGCACGGGCTCCTCACGGCCGTGACCCTCTACGACCTCATCCCCGATGTCTTCCCCGGCTGGTACCTCGAAGATCCCGGTCTGCGCCGCCGGTGGCGCTGCTGCCGGGAAGTCGTGCGCGCCGCCGATGCCGTGCTGACGCTGTCCGAGTCGGCCAGGCAGGACACGGTGGCACTGCTCGGTGTCCCCGAGAGGCGCGTCTCGGTCGTGGGGAGCGGTATCTCGGAGGCCTTCCGCCGCCCCCAGTCCCGCCTCGCCGCCCTCAACGAGGCTCGCCGGGGTGTCGAGGGCCTGGAACCGGGTTTCGTGCTCTACCAGGGAGCTTTCAACCGCCGAAAAAACGTCGACGGCCTGGTCGAGGCGTACGCCCTATTGCCGCGAACGCTCATAGATCGCCACCAGTTGGTAATCGCGTGCGAAGCTGCACCATTGACCCGCAACCACTACCTGGTCATGGCCGAGCACCTCGGCCTGGAGGGGAGAGTGCTCATCCCGGGGTATGTGCCCGAGGATGTCCTGGTAAGCCTCTACCAGACCACCGAGCTGGCCGTATACCCATCGCTCTACGAGGGCTTCGGCCTACCCGTCCTCGAGTCCATGGCCTGCGGGGCCCCCACGATCGCGGGCGACAACTCCTCGCTGAGAGAGATCCTGCCCCGTGAAGCGCGCTTCGAACCAAGTGATCCCGAGGCCATCGCCCAGGCCATGGTCAGGGGACTAACCGACGCCGCCTTCCGGGCCCGCCTGGCCGCGATCGCCCGCCAGGAGCCGCCGTCGTGGGACTCGGTCGCCGACAAGGCGGCGTCCGCATTCGAGGCCCTGTCGCAGCGCTGGGGCACGGCGCGCCCAAGCTGGCGCCGGCGCCCCTATCTGGCCCTGGTGGGCACCCCGCCCGAGCTTGCCAACGCGGTGCGCGCCTTCGCGTCCTATGACTGGTTCTGCGGGCCCGGGCAACGCCCGGATCGGGGGCTCAGAGCCGGACGCGAACGGCTGGCCCTTTCTTACGGCACCCTGGCCAAGCTCGACTCCTGGCGAGGGGGCTATGACGCCGTTGTCGCCTGGACCGCAGCCGAGGACGAGCAGTCCGTAAGCGCCGTGGAGGAACTCGCCGCCAAGTGGCCCGACCGCACCGTCATCGTCGTCGACCGGGACACGACGCCCGCCGGACGAGCCGTCGTCTCGGTGTGGGAGGCGAGGGGCGTGAAGGTCGTTGTGTTCGGCACCGAGCCCAGCTGGGAGAAGACGGCTGCCGTCCTGGCCCGAAAAGCCTGGTCCAACCTTGTCGCGTGAGCCGCCGGCGCGGACGAGCTTCGGCCAGATGAGCTCGGCCCGATGACGGTCAGTGCCGTCGTCGTCTCGTACCGGCCCGGCTCGTGGCTCGCGCCGTGCCTGGCTTCTCTGGCCGCCCAGGCCGACCAGGTCATCGTCATCGACAACGGGTCGCAGGACGCATGCGCCTCACGTATCGGGCGCGAAGCCGGGGCCACGGTGGTCCGTTGCCCGATCAACACCGGTTTTGCCCCGGCCGTCAACCTCGGCGCCGGCGTCGCCCGGGGGTCCGTGCTCGCATTCCTCAACGATGACGCCATCGCCGGGCCCGGTTGGCTGCGGTCGGCCGCCGGAGCGCTCGAAGAACCCGGGGTCGCCGTCGTAGGCCCCAAGGTCGTCCTGGCGGCGCGCTTCCGGGAGGTGGTCCTTCCCGATCAAGCGTGGCAAAACCCGGGGGACGACCGTTCCCTCGGGCGGCAGGTGC
>PMLI01000471.1 GCA_003158835.1 Acidimicrobiaceae bacterium | reverse complement strand
GCCCAGCGACCGCGCCTATGCCGAGACCTGTGCCGCCATTGCCAGCTTCCAGTGGAACTGGCGGCTGTTGCTGGCTACCGGACGGGCGCGCTACGCCGACGCTATGGAACGCGTGTTCTGGAACACCATCGCCGGGTCCGTCTCCCGGCCTGGGACGGAGTTCTTCTACTCCAACACCCTGCACCTGCGCACGGGCCACGACGGCACAGACGAGGACTCGCCCCGCCACCGGCTGCCTTGGTACGAGTGCGCCTGCTGCCCGCCGAACCTGGCCCGGCTGATGGCCAGTATCCAGGCCTACCTGGTGACCAAGGACAGATCCGGCCTCCAAGTGCACATGCCCTTCACCGGCACGGTCTCGACCACCGGCCCGGCCGGGCCGGTGGAACTGGCGGTGCGAAGCGACTACCCCTGGGGCGGGACCACGGACATCAAGGTGACTGGGTGCCAGCCGGGCCAGCCATGGGCCCTGTGGCTGCGCTGGCCCGAGTGGGCGGACCGGGAGGGGGCGCAGGTGACGCTGAACGGCCTCCCCATCCAAGTTCCCATAGAGGGCTCTTATATAAAGGTGGAGAGGCAATGGGCCACCGGCGACGGCCTGTCGGTGTCCACGCCGGTGCCGATCCGGGCGGTGCGGGCGCACTGGAGGGTGGACGCCGTCCGGGGTTGCGCCGCCGTCCAGCGAGGGCCGCTGGTCTACTGCATCGAAGCAGACGACTTGGCTGAGGGCACGCCGGTGGAGGACGTGGCCCTGGACCTGGCCGAGCCGCTGGTGCCGGGCGGTGACGTGCCTGCAGGCCTCGAAGGTTACGTGCAGGTCGTGGTCCACGCCTCGGCGCGCCACTGCGGTGACCCGGGTGACCCACTGTACGAGGACCGGCTGGCGGGTGCCGCTGGCCCCCTTGGCCCCGCCGGCGCTTATGGCCTGGCTGCCGCCGCGGACGCCCCCGGCTCGGAGCCGCTGGCCGTCACCTTGGTGCCGTACTTCGCCCGAGGCAACCGGCCTTCCCCCGCCATGCGCGTCTGGGCCCCCGCCCTCGCGCCGGACGACCAGACCGCGCCGGCCACTGTCAGCGTGAAAGAGAGGCATTAGGTGGCAACTTTCGTTGGTAATGAGCAAGGGTTCACCGTGCACGAGGGCCGCGAGATTCTTCAGGTCGAGGCTTGGGGGCCCAACAGCGCCCGGGTGCGGTCGACCTGGGGCCCTTCCATAACGGGTACGCCGGGCACCGCCTTGGGCGAGCCAGCGGCCAGCCGCCCGGTGGTCGAGGTGTCCGACGGCACGGCGCGCCTGCGCAACGGCGACCTGGTGGTCGACGTGACGGCCAACCCCGGTGGTGGGTTCCTTCAATTCCCGCCTCTGGTGCGCTTTTCCCGGGCCGACGACGGCCGGGCGCTCCTCAGCGAGCAAAGCCCCCATTTCACCTCGCCCCCTCAGCGCCGCTATACCCAAGGCGCCGGCACTACCTATGGTTGCGAGGTCACGTTCAACCCTTCCCCCGGGGAGCGCATTTACGGCCTCGGCCAGCACCAGCACGGCCTGTTTGACCAAAAGGGCGCCATTATCGACCTCATCCAGCGGAACACCGAGGTGTGTATACCTTTCGCCCTGTCCAATCGCGGCTACGGGTTCTTGTGGAACATGCCGGGGGTGGGCCGGGTCGAGTTCGGCGCCAACCGCACCCGCTGGGTGGCTGACGCCGCCCGCCAGCTCGACTACTGGGTGACCACGGCGCCCACGCCGGCCGGGATCGTGAGCCAGTACTCCCAGGCCACGGGCCTGCCGCCCATGCTGCCGGCCTGGGCGTCCGGCTTCTGGCAGTGCAAGCTCCGCTACCGCTACCAGGAGGAACTGCTGGAGGTGGCCCGTGAGCACAAGCGCCGGGGCTTGCCTTTGTCGGTGATCGTCGTCGACTATTTCCACTGGTCCCGCCAGGGCGAATGGCGCTTCGACAGCACCGAATGGCCCAACCCCCAGGCCATGGTGGACGAACTGCGGGAGATGGGGGTCGAGCTGATGGTCTCGGTCTGGCCGACCGTCAACCCCAACAGCGAGAACCATGCCGAGATGGACCGGCGCGGGCTCTTGGTGGGCAACGTGCGAGGCCTGCCCCTGAACCTGCCTTTCTGGGACAAGGGCGACGACGGCCAGGTGTTCGTGCGCTTTTACGACTCGACCAACCCCGAGGCCCGCCGGTACGTCTGGGACAAGGTCACCCAGGGTTACCGCCGGTACGGGATCCGAGCGTTCTGGCTCGACGCCTGCGAGCCAGAGATGCGCCCCGAGGACCCCGAGAGCAACCTGTACTACTTGGGCCGGGGGAACGAAGTGCAGTGCGCCTACCCGCGCGAGCACGCCCGCGGGTTCGCCGAGGGGCTGTGGGCCGACGGCGAGAAGGATGTCATGCTCCTGTGCCGGTCGGCCTGGGCGGGTAGCCAGCGCTACGGGGCGGCGGTGTGGTCGGGCGACATCGACTCCACGTTTGAGGCGTTGGCGGCCCAGATCCCAGCCGGCCTGAACATCGGTGTCTCCGGGATCCCGTGGTGGACCACAGACATAGGGGGGTTCAAAGGAGGCGACCCGACGACGCCGTACTTCAGGGAGCTCATCGTGCGTTGGTTCCAGTTCGGGACCTTCTGCCCGCTGTTCCGGCTCCACGGGGTGCGCGAACCCGGCCCGCTGGTCGGCTCCGGCCAGACCGGGGCGCCCAACGAGGTCTGGTCGTTCGGCGACGAGGCCTACGGCATCATCAGCGAGCAACTGCGACTGCGCGAGCGCCTGCGGCCCTACGTGATGGAACAGATGGCCACCGCCAGCGCCACCGGGGTGCCGCCCATGCGGGCGCTGTTCCTGGAGTTCCCCGACGAGGCGCCGGCCTGGGAGGTGGCCGACGAGTTCATGTTCGGCCCGGACATCCTGGTTGCCCCGGTCACCCAGCACGGGGCGAGGGAGCGGGACGTTTATTTGCCCGAGGGGGCGTCGTGGCTGGACGCCTGGACCGGCGAACCGGTTGAGGGCCACGGCTGGGCCAAGGCGCCGGCGCCGTTGGAGCGCATACCCGTGTACTTGCGCCGTGGCGGTGCCTTGAACGCCCTTTCCGGCGGCAGTAAATAGGAGCAGAGGGGACGGCGGTGGCAGGGGAAGGGGCCCACTTGGCGCAAGCCGACAGCGCGGGGACGTCACGTGCACCGGCACGGTTGGCGGAAGGCGACCACCGGGCGGGGCGCCCGGCACCGGGACGCGCCCACGAGGCAAGGAGGATGACGGCCTGGCGCCGGCAGCGGCTGGCGGGCTGGCTGTTCCTGGCTCCGGCCATCGCCTACATACTTTTCGCTTTCGCACTGCCCATCATTTACAACGTGATGCTGAGCTTCGAGCTGAGCTCCCCGGCGACGATATCCAAGCTGACGGCCCCGTTTGCCGGGCTCGCCAATTACCGGTTCATCCTGAGCGATCCCACCAGCCGGGCCGCTATTGTCCACACCTTCGAGTTCACGGCCGGGTCGCTGGCCGGCCAGTTCGTGATCGGGTTCGCGTTGGCGTTGCTGTTTACCCTCCGGTTCCCGGGACGGACCATCGGGCGCGCCCTCATCATCGTGCCTTGGTTATTGCCCTTGATAGTGACCGGTGTCATCTTCAAGTTCCTGTTCCAGCTGGAAGGCGGGGCGGTCAACCAACTGCTCATGAACATTGGGCTCGCTCACCACCCCATTGACTGGCTGGACGACCCGCACCTGGGGCTGCTGACGGTCCTTATCGCCAATATCTGGCTGGGGGTGCCCTTCTTCGTGATGCTCCTTTACAGCGCCCTCCAAGACGTACCCGTAGAAGTCAAAGAAGCGGCTCAGATCGACGGCGCCGGCCCCTGGCAAAGGCTCCGTCTTATCATCGTGCCCATCATCCTGCCAGTGATCGAAATTACCCTGCTACTGGGGTTCGTCTTTACCGTGAAGGTGTTCGACCTGGTTATCGCCCTCACCGGCGGCGGCCCGGCCAACGCCTCGCAACTGATCACGACATGGTCTTACAACCTCTCGTTCCAGCAGTTCACCTTCGGCGAGGGGGCGGCCCTCAACAACGTGCTACTCGTGCTGGCGTTGATCTGCTCGCCCTTGTACTTGTTGCTCAGCCGGGGGTCCTTGAAGCGCAGCTCGGGACAGGCATAGATGACTCGCCTGCAAAGCTCGAGGGCCCTGCGGTGGCTATGCACGCTGGCGACGGTCGCTGCCCTGGTGGTGGTGTTGTTCCCGGTGTACGCGGTCGTCGTCGGCTCGTTCGAGTCCACCAACACCCTGTTCAGTGGCAACTACTATTGGCTGCCCCACGCTCCCACGCTCGACAACTACCGGACGGTCATCCAAGCGCAGTCAGGTAGCGTGCTGACGAGCCTCATCGTCGGTGTGGGTACAGCCTTGCTGGCCCTGGTGGTGGCGGTGCCGGCGGCCTATGCGCTGGCGANNACGTGCTGACGAGTCTCATCGTCGGCGTGGGGACGGCTGTGCTGGCCCTAGTCGTGGCGGTGCCAGCGGCCTATGCGCTTGCGAAGTACCGCTTGCGGGTGACCGTCGTCATAGTCAGCGCCCTGCTCGTGGCGCAGATAGTCCCCTCCATCGTCCTCGCCACTTCGCTGTTCATCATCTTCCACTGGGTCCACTTGGTTAACACGTACCCGGGGCTTATCATCGCCGACGGCACTTACGCCATCCCCTTTGCCATATTGGTGCTGCGGGCGTTCTTCTTCAGCCTGCCCAACGAGGTCATGCAGGCGGCGAGGGTCGACGGAGCATCTGAATGGCAGACCTTCCGGCGAATCGTAGTGCCCCTGGCCCGCTCGGCCGTGATAACCGTGGCGGTGTTCGCCTTTCTGAACGGCTGGGGGGACTTCATCTTCGCCCTGACCGTCCTCAACGGCTCCACCATCGAGCCCATCACTCTCGGGATCTACACCTACCTGGGCAACTATTCGACGGACTGGGGGGCAGTGATGGCCTCGGCCGCCTTCGCCATGGTGCCGGCGGCAATAATGCTGGTGGTAGCGCAGCGTTACATAGCCAGTGGCCTCACGGCGGGTTCGGTGAAGGGGTAGTGATGGGGCCGATCTCGTCGCTGAAAGAAGCCTTACCAGGGCCCAAGCTGGTCGACGCCACTCAGGGGGTGATAGATGCGGTAGAGAAAGTTCGC
Source organism: Acidimicrobiaceae bacterium (assembly GCA_003158835.1). Classification (GTDB taxonomy): domain Bacteria; phylum Actinomycetota; class Acidimicrobiia; order Acidimicrobiales; family Palsa-688; genus Fen-671. Next base: position 3,948 of record PMLI01000471.1, on the reverse strand, counting down.
TGACTGGTTGTTCCTCGTATGTCTTTTTGCTTACTAAAGCTCGGCTGAGCTCGTTGCCCGCCGGCAGAAATAGGAGGGAATTGTTATGAAACGGTTGAAGAACATGCGGTACCGGGGCCTCGCGGCCCTGGCGGCCGCAACGTTTGCTGTGGTCGGGCTATCGCAGGTGAGCAGTTCCGCTGCGACAAAGATAACCCTGACAGAGGAGGACTACTTCAACACCCCGGGTCAGATCACCGCATTGGCCCAGTACTCCAAGCAGTTCGAAGCTGCGCACCCCGGGGTGACCGTAACGAGACAGTATGTGCCGTTCGCCAACCTGGACACGAAGCTGCTGACGCAAGCCGCCGGCCACGACCTGCCCAATCTGCTGGCCGTCGACAACCCGTTCGTGCCGACCATGATCACCACCGGCGAGATAGTGCCGCTCAGCACCTTCAGCGGCTTCAGCACCGCCGGGTACTTCCCGGCCGTGATCGACGAAGGCCTGTTCAACGGCAAGTACTACAGCCTCCCGGTGGCTGGTGAAAACTCGATCGTTTTGATGTACAACATCGCCATGCTGAAGGCGGCGCACGTCAGCCCACCGAAGACCTGGGCGCAGTTGGTGACCGTGGCCAAAGCGCTGACGACCCCTCAGCACTACGGGATCGCCTTGACCTGTGAGGCGGCCGAGGACACCACGTGGCAGTGGGAGCCGTTCTTCTGGAGCAACGGGGGCAATTTCGCCACTATCGACTCGGCGCCGGGCATCCAGGCTCTGACCCTGTGGAAGACGCTCGTGACCGACGGTTCGGCGTCCAAGGCCTGCCTCAATTGGAGCCAGACCCCCGCGGCATCAGGCCAGTTCGAAGCGGGGAAGGCGGCGATGATGGTCAACGGGCCGTGGAACTTCTCCGGCCTCGCCCAGGCGAACATGTACTACGGCAAGCAGTTCGGGATCGTCCCCGTGCCGGTCCGCGTGCCCGGCCAGCACGTGATCGTGCCGCTGGGCGGCGAGGACTGGATGGTCGGCGACAGTGGCAACAGCACCGCCCAGCAGATGGCTTTCGATTACATCCAGGGCCTGCAGGCACCGGCCAAGGAGCTGCCCTTCGCCAAGTTGTACGGGTACCTGCCGGCCAAGGAGGCCGTGGCCAAGACCTACGTGCAGCAGGTCGGCCCTGAGTGGAGCGTGTACGCCAACCAGACGGTTTTCGCTCACCCCCGCACGTTGGGGTTGGGCGTGAAGTACCCGAAGATCTCCGAGGCAGTGTGGACGGCCATCCAGGCGGCGCTGTCGGGTTCGCAAACCGTGCAGTCGGCGCTGGCGACCGCACAGGCCCAGATCACGGCGATCCTGAAGGGTTAGTACCGACTAGGGCGCAGGTCCCCGGGGGAAACCTCTCTCCGGGACTTGCGAAGAGAACCATCGAGTATGGCCCGGTACCACGAGCCCGGAGATTTCTGGGCCGTGGTACCGGCCACTCGGTTGGCCGCTGAGGAGGGTGGGCCGGCCATGGCCTCGTCGATGCGCTGGCCCCAGTAGGCACGCCGGGCACCAGGGAGCAGGGCCGTCCCTTGCCTTACACCCTCCCGAGTGTGCCCGTGCCATGGCGGACAGCCCGGTTGATAGCCACGCACTAGATGGCGAAAAGTACCCCGGGCGACGGGGTTTCTATACATTTATTGCTATACTGAGAGCATGAAAGACATTGCCGTTCTTCTCCGAGCGTGCGATATTCATCGGTCGAGGAGGCGGGCCGGCATTTGGAACTGTTCTACGGCGGCGAGCAGGAGTTGTCCCCGTTAGGAATCGCGATTGTGGAAGAGGCGCTGGGCTCCTACGAAATCGTCTCTGTTAGCGGTGGCACGATCGCCTTATCCCCAGTCGAGCCACGATTAGAGCCAGTTATGTGGGGCAGATGGGCCCTACGAGAGGACGGGGCGTGCGCGCTGGCACCTGGACGCGTGTTCCGCCCGGAAGGTGCCTGAAGGGCCATAGCCCAACTTGCGCAATGGGACGCGGAGAGAAACATGGCTCCGGGATCCCCGGAGCCCAGCGCACCTGTCTCAGTATCTGGCGCAGCTCGTCGCTGCTGCTTACGAAGGCGGAGAAGGGCCTGTCTTCAGCCGCGCCCCCTGCTCCCCAACGTGCTTGACAAGAGTTACCAGTGGAGCGCTGCCGTCCGGGCCGCTAACAGCCACCCGCTCGTTGCTACTAACAATCCCCATCTCTCGGGGGGAGTGGGGGGTGTGGGTGTCGATCGCGATCAACTCCGTGGGTCGAGCTGTTGAGGCCGGATGATCTCATGACGAGACGACGGAAGGCTGCTGGGCACCTCTGGTGGTTGGTCAGCCTGGGCTGATGAGCACAGGCAAAATTCGACCAGCAGAGGACCATCCGAGAACGGCTGGTAATGGGGCTTGGCAGTATGGAAGTGAACCCCGCCGTTGTTGAAGAAGCGGGTGAGTTGTTCCTTGGCCCCGAAAACCTGCGTGTGCGTTGGGTTTGGGCAGTCAATCGGATCGGTCATGTAGCACCATGCCTTCGGCGGTTTTCTTATTACGNNCTCATGTTGGGGATTTAGGTCCGAGGCGTAACGGGAAGAGCCATCGGGGCAGTGTTGGCCGGCAACCGCTGTTAAGCTCATCCCGATCGCGATCATTTCGGCTGTGGACAGGCGACCAAGGTCGTGCGGCCAGGATGCGCGAACGGTGGAGTCCCAGCGACGAAGCGCAGAGGGCGAGAGACCTTCGTCGGCGTAGTGCGCCTCACGCCGCGCCATGATCGCCGATTGGCCGAGGGGGTCTTTGGTGGAGCGAGCGCTGGCCCGAGATCCGTACCGCCACGCTCTCAGGCTTATGGGCATTTCGCGCGCACCCTTCCTGCCCGCTGTATCGGAACGAGACGGGGGGTGCGGTAGAGGACAATGTCCTTTCGACGACAGCCATGTGCTGCTGGACGTGTACTTCAGGCCACTCGCGTAGCCAACCCGGCCCGAACAGATGTGGCCAAAGTCCCTGCCGCCTGGGTCTCGCCAGGACGACGATCTTGCTGTGACCCCGGGCGAGCAAATCAGGGTTGTGCGTTCGCAGGTCGACCTCCTGGATTACCGGGCCGCCGACCCGCAGACCGGGCACATGAAGCGGGTCTCGACCTGGGTGTGGGAGGCGAAGAGCGCGGTCGAAGAGGCTCTGGCCGGGATCGTCGCCCAGCTAGGCGCCGGCACCCACCTGCGGCCCAACGAGCAGACGGTCAGGCATTTGTTGGAGGACGATTGGGTGCCTGGCCTCAATGTGGCTGTGGCGGGGGGCCGGTACAAACAGTCAAAGGCTGGATCACACCGGCTCCACGCCCGTTACCACAGTACGAGAACCTCCAACAGCTGGGCACGCTCGCCGGCATGAAGACGACCCGTCCCGATGACCGACGAAGAAGCCGTCGAGCTTGCGCGGGGCGAGGTGCCACTTCTCTCGGCCAGTCCCGTGAGGACTGAGTTTGGTCTTTGGTCTCTATCGCGGTGCGAGCATGGGACCGACGCTGGTTGCACACACAACGGGAGCACGATGTGAACAGGCTACCGGCAAGTGCCGCGCTCATCGCCATGGTCACATCACCCTCATCGGTTGGAGCCAAGGTCTGAGCGTAGGACAACAGAACTGGCCGGCTCGGGTAGACCTAAGACCAGAGCACGGTCTACTCATTGCGGCATTCCGTGCCTACGACCGGATCTCCCCCCAATGACGCGCCCTCGTCTCTACGCTGCTTGCTCGATGCAAGCAATCGCCCTATTGGCTATCAAGTGCTGATTGACCAAGGCCGATGATAGGACTGAGTCAGAGTCGGCGCTTTGGGGCGTCCCGCTCAGCGACAAGGGCAAGACCGGGGAAACCCGGTTACGCAAAGCCACGGGCCTAAACCGCAAACGCGGCATGGCAGCCGAGCTGCCGAACGAGAACACGCGC
>PMLI01000216.1 GCA_003158835.1 Acidimicrobiaceae bacterium | reverse complement strand
TGGCGTGCACGGCGTCCAGGCGCAAGCCGTCGACGTGGTAGTCCCGCACCCACATGAGGGCGTTGGAGATCACGAAATCCCGCACCCCGTAACTGCCGCTCCCGTCCATGTTGACGGCCGCGCCCCACGGTGTCTTGTAGTTATCGGTGAAATAGGGCCCGTATTCGCTGAGGTAATTACCGGCCGGGCCCAGGTGGTTGTAGACCACATCCAGCACCACGGCGATGCCGCGACCGTGGCAGGCGTCCACCAGCCTCTTCAGGCCTTCGGGGCCTCCGTACACGTGGTGCGGTGCCCACAGGTCGGCTCCGTCGTAGCCCCAACCCCGGGTACCGCTGGCCTCGGCCACAGGAAGCACCTCGATGGCGTTGACACCCAGGTCGACCAGGTGACCGAGCCGGGAGATGACCCCATCGAAGGTCCCCTCCGGGCTGAAAGTGCCGACGTGCAGCTCGTACAAGACGGCGGCGGGCAGGCCGGCCCCGTGCCAGTCCTGGTCGGTCCAGGTGAACGAGCCGTGGTCGACTACGGCCGAAGGCCCGTCGACGCCCTCCGGTTGCCATGGTGAGCGGGGGCCCGGCCTGGGCGGGCCCCCGTCCAGGGAGAACCGGTACCGCGTCCCCCCAGCCGCCTCGGGGACATCGAGGCGCCACCAGCCTCTGTCGCCCGGCGCCATAGCCAACCGGCGCCGCCCCTCGAGCACGACCTCGACCCGTTGGCGGCCCGGCGCCCACACTTCGAACATGACCATGCCAGTGCACCTACCCGCTATGAGCCGACGGGCTCCTGACCTTCTCCAGCAGAGCCACGGGCAGCGCTCCCAGAAGATCTCTCAGCAGCACGGTGCCGTGGCATCGCCGGCCGGTAAGGACGTCGACCCACTGGCCGGGCGGCAGGGCCAGGGAGGTGTTGCGCCATCCCCCTACTTGTTCGAGGGCGAGCGGCCAACGGGTCACCACCGTCACCACATCGGCGCCCCGGCGGAACGCCACGCCGTGCCCAGCCGCGGGACCACTGGCGAGCAGCGGTGCGTACGCGCCTCGCCTACCCTCGCCGAAAGACGATGGCTTCCGGCTCCGCAGGACCAGCGCCCGGTGCACCAATGCCAGCTTGATCAGGCCGCGGTCGTCGCCCTCGGCCCACAACCGGCCCAAGTCGGCCGCCTCCGCCTCTTTCAACAGAGCCGCCCGCACTCCGTAGTCGACGGGCCTGCGATTGTCGGGGTCGACCAACGAGAGATCCCACAACTCGCTGCCTTGGTAGAGGTCGGGGACGCCGGGAGCCGTAAGTGTCAGCAGCTTCAGGGCTAGCGAATTCGACCAGCCCGGCCGCCGTACTCGCGCCGCCAGCTCCCCCACCTCGGTCATGAACCGCCGGGAACGCAGCACGGCCGCGGCAAAATGGTTGACGGCGCCCTCGTATATCGGGCTCGGCGCGTCCCAGCTGGTGTACAACTTGGCCTCCCGGAACGCCTTTTCGAGGAAGGCCATCGCTCTGTCGGAGGTAATGGGCCACGCCCCCACCAGAGTCTGGTAAAACATCCATTCCGTCTCGGCGTCAGGGAACTCGGCGACGTGGTGGCGCCGGTTGAACCTGTGCCACCGGTCTACGGCGGCCGCCCACACGTCCGGGATTTCGGACAAGACGGACAGACGCGCCCGCACGTCTTCCGAACGCTTGGTGTCGTGCGTCGAGGTGGCCAGCAGCCCGTACGGGTGCCGTTGCGCGGCGTGGGCACACCAGCTGTGAAAATCCTCGAGATCTGTCCCGGGCGACCCGGGATCTCCTCCGACCTCGTTCAAGGCCAGGAGGGGTACGTAACGGTAAAAGGCCGTATCCTCGACGGCCTTGGCCATGACCGGCCCCGTCAACTGCTGGAAACGCCGCGCCATCTCGGTTTCCGCCGGCCCCTCTATTTCCAGCAGGAGGACCTGGCGCACGAACGCTAGGAGCTCCCCGTCGATCTCGGGGCGCCTGAGCCCGGCCGTCAGGACAGCCCGGGCCACCGTAGCCACGTCTCGTTCGGAGGCCTTTTCCCCGGGGACGACGTAGGTGCGGTAGACACCGAAACAGGCGACCACTTCGGCGATGCACTCCCGCAGTTCGCGGCGGGTGTGGTCGGAGTGGCGGCGATGGTTCTCGCACACCCTGGCCATGCGATCGACGATCCGGGTGAGGTCAGTGGCCAGCGAGGTCCCCAGCACCTGCATCTTGCAATCGTGGACCAGGTCTTCCCAGGACTGCTCGAAGCCGCTGAACGACCTGAAGGCGGCCTCCAGCGCACTGGCCCCTTCTTTCTTGACCAAAAGGCCGCCCGCGAGGTTGAGCCAGTCGTAACCGGTGGTGCCGGCCACGGGCCAGTCGGCCGGCAGTTGTTCCCCGCCCGCCAATATCTTCTCGACCAGTGCCCAGACACCGGAACCGGCTTCGTCGAGCCGCTCGAGGTAGCGACGAGGATCGCGCAAGCCGTCGATGTGGTCCACCCGCAAACTGTCGATGACGCCGTCGCGCAACCAGCGCAGGACCAGCCGGTGACTGTCGGCGAAAACGGCATCGTCCTCCACCCGGATGCCTACCAGGTCGTTTATATCGAAGAACCGCCGGTACTGGCCCTCTTCTGACGCCGTCCGCCAAAACGCGAGGCGGTAGTTCTGGCGCTGCAACAGAGCATCGAGCGCGTCCGGGTTGGCGCCTACGGCCTCGGTCTCGGCGTCGAGGGCAGAACCGACCTCAGGGTGCTGGGCGCACAAGACCTTCAACCGCGTCCGCAGGACCTCTTTGTCCCGGTGGCGTTCCTTCACACTGGCCCGGTCCGTGGCCCACGAAGGTGGGAGCCGGCCCAGGGCCGTCCCGATGCTCTCCAGTTCGGCCCGTACGGACGGGTCAACGCCCCGGGGTAGGCGGCGAGCGGCCTTGGCGACCAGCGGTTCCAGGCTCCGGGGGGCGATGGGCACCTGTTGCTCGTAGTAGCGAAGCGTGAACGTCCCTTGGCAGTGCTCCAACCCGAAACGGCCCGCTTCGAGCTCCCGGCCGTAATGGTCGCCGAGGATGGGCAGCAGCACGACGCTGTTGCCGTGCACATGGCTGGCTTCCGGGGTGCCCCAGTCCACGTCGAAATAGCCCGCGTACACGCTGGACGGTCCGTTCTCCAGCACGTCCCACCACCAGCGGTTGTCCCGCGTGGCGACCGCCATGTGGTTGGGGACCACGTCCAGGATCTGGCCTAGGCCGGCCCTTCCGAGCGCGGCTTGTAGCTCCAGGTGGCCCTGGTCACCCCCCAGCTCCTCGTTGACCGCCGAGGGATCGACCACGTCGTAACCATGCGTACTTCCTTTGGCGGCCTGAAGCACGGGCGACAGGTACACATGGCTGATGCCGAGGTCGGCCAGGTAGCCGGTTATGGCGGCGGCATCCGAAAAACCGAAGCCGGCGTGCAACTGCAAGCGGTAGGTGGCGCGCCGGGGGCCTCTGGGGCGCCGGCCGCCCGCCCCGTCCCGCCCGGTCTCTTTGCCCTCCACTCCAGCCTTGTGCTCCATACCACTGGCCTTTATACCGCTCGGAGCCGTTGTCCACGCTACGACGCAGATCGAGGCTCGTTCGTACCCCGAAGCGGGCGCCGCTAGCGTGTCGGACGACGTGACTGCGTACATACCCAGCCCGCCGGCTGACGGCATCAGCGTGGGGCCGCTTCAGCTGCACTTCTACGGGCTGCTCATCGCCATCGCCGTGCTTGCGGCGGCCTGGTTGGGGCAACGCCGCTGGGCCAAGCTGGGTGGCTTCAGCGGGACGATCGTGCCTATCGCGTTCTGGGCCGTTGTCTCCGGCTTGATCGGTGCCCGCTTGTACTCCGTGGTCACGAGTTGGCAGATAGACACCAACGGCGGCCATCTCGTCCAGATCTTCGAGATCTGGAACGGCGGTCTCGGGATCTGGGGCGGCATCGCCGGTGGCGTCCTGGGCGGCTGGCTCAAGGCCCGCCGCTTGCGAGTCCCCCTCCCTCCCCTGTTCGACGCCGTGGCGCCGACGCTCGCTCTGGCCCAGGCCATCGGGCGCTGGGGCAACTACTTCAACCAGGAGCTTTTCGGCTTGCCGTCCAAGCTCCCGTGGGCCGTACGGATCACCGACCAGTCCGAACTCGCCAGTATCCCCGCCAAGTACCAGACCCCGTTCGTGTCGGGGAACTTCCTACCGGGGACGTTCCAGCCCACGTTCCTGTACGAGTCCATCTGGGACCTGGCCACCTTCGGCCTTCTCCTCCTGATCGAGCGTAAGACGAGACTGAGACGGGGCTACCTGTTCGCCGCCTATGCCGCTCTGTACACCTTCGGTCGTTTCTTCACCGAGTACCTGCGCATCGATCCCGCCCATCGGTACGCGGGACTGCGGCTCAACGATTGGACGAGCATCGGGGTATTCGCAGTGGCCGTCGTGGTCCTCTTGCTGAAAGGACGCCCCGAGCCCGGTGGCGAGCTGGTAGGCGCCGCTCTGTCAGCAGAGCTCATCGCCGTCGAGCGAGCCCGGGCGCGGCGCATCTCTGGGGTAACGCCGGCCGAGCCGGAGCCCGAGGTGGAGGGCGAGCTGCGCTAGCCCGGGGGGCGGGCCCAGGCCACGAGGATCGTGCGGTCGTCCTGGCAGCCACGCCGGCTGAAGTCCGCCGCCGCGCCCGGCCCGAACCGGGACGTCAACCCACGATGGAAGATGCATTCATCGCCNNCGCAAAGAAAGCTACCAGGTTTTCCGCGACCCCCACAGCATCGCGATCGGGATCGTGCTGCCGTTGATTTCGATTCTGCTGCTGGGCTACGGGTTGTCGTTGGACGTGAAGAACGTCGCGGTCGCGGTCGTGCTCGAGGACTCGTCGGCGGAAGCGGCGGAGCTGGCGGCAAGCTTCCAGCTCTCGCAATACTTTCAGACTCGCATCGTCACCTCGATGCACATGGCCCAGGAGCTGCTGCTCGATCGCAAGGTGGACAGCATCATCCGCATCAATTCCGATTTCGCCCGGCGGCTGAGGTTCGGCGATGCCCAGGTGCAGACCATCGTGCACGGAACCGACGCCAACCTCGCCCGCATCACCGAGGCATATACCCAGGCGGCCGTCGGACAGTGGGGCACACGCCGAGCGGCCGAGGGTCGCGGCTCGTCGGGCACGGCCGC
>PMLI01000449.1 GCA_003158835.1 Acidimicrobiaceae bacterium | reverse complement strand
GCCATCCAGGCTGCCGGTGGCTCGGTCCAGATTCTGCCGCCACCTTTTGGCCATGGCCGCCCGCCCGCCAAGGGCAACGCGCTCACCAGTCGGTAGCCGAGACTGCTAGGACTTGGGACCGACCATGACTACCGGGCACAATAGGACACAGGAGTAGTTCGGGGCCGCCGCCATGCCAATACCTAACAGCATCCGCAACCTAAAGAACGCGTTCCTGATAGGTGATCTTCGCAACAAGATCATCTTCACCCTGTTCATCATCGCGGTGTACCGGTTGGGCGACAACATCATTTGCCCCGGTATCGACTTCGATGCCGTCCAGTCGCTGGCATCGGCTGCCAACAAGGGCGGCGTCATCGCCTACCTCAACCTTTTCTCAGGGGGCGCCCTGACCAAAATGGCGGTGTTCGGGCTCGGGATCATGCCGTACATCACCAGCTCCATCATCATCCAGCTGCTGATGGTCGTCATCCCCAAGTTCGAGCAGTGGCGGGAAGAGGGCCCGAGCGGCCAGCGCAAGTTGACCCAGGTCACCCGGTACATGACGATCGCCCTGGCGATCATGCAGTCGACCGGCCTCGCCTACGCGTTCCACAACGGCGGCGGGGGCCTGATCGGGGGGGCCCCGCTCAACGTGGACCTCATTCCCGACTTCACCGTCCCCAGGGTGCTGCTGATCGTGCTCACGATGACAGGTGGCACCGTGGTGGTCATGTGGTTGGCTGAGCTCGTAACCCAGCGGGGCATCGGCCAGGGCATGTCCGTGCTCATCTTCACCAACGTGATCTCGGGCCTGCCCAGCCAGGGCGACGCCCTGCTCAAGTCGGCTGGTGTGCCAAAGTTTTCGTTCCTGGTGGCGCTGGCCTTGTTCTTCCTGGTGATGATCGTGTTCGTCGAGCTGTGTCAGCGGCGGATACCCGTGACCTTCGCCAAGAGAGTCGTCGGCCGTCGCATGTACGGCGGGCAGAGCACCTATATCCCGATGAAGCTCAACACAGGCGGTGTTGTGCCCATTTTCTTCGCCGCGTCCGTGCTCTACTTCCCGATCCTTATCTCCAACGTCTTCCCGAGCACCGGCTGGGGAAGACACGTCCAGACGTGGATAAGCACTCACCTGGCCCAGCCCAGCAACATCGTCTATGTGCTCCTGTACGGCGGCCTCATCCTCGTGTTCGCGTACTTCTACGCCGGCATTACGTTTGACCCCCACCAGCAGGCGGAGGTCATCCGCAAGCAAGGCGGCTACATCCCCGGTATCCGCCCCGGCTTCCCGACCGAGCGCCACCTGCAAAACATCCTCTACCGGGTCACCCTCCCGGGCGCGCTCTTCCTGGCCCTGGTGGCGCTGCTGCCCTCGATCTTCCTGGCCATCTGGAACATCCAGAACTACCCCTTTGCCGGCACCACCCTGCTCATCGCCGTCGGCGTGGCACTGCAGACCATGCAGCAGGTCGACAGCCAGCTCATGTTGCGCAACTACGAAGGGTTCCTGCGATGAAAGCTCAGCCAGCCCCGGACGAGACGGCCCGCATAGTTGTCCTGGGGCGCCAGGGGTCGGGCAAGGGGACCCAGGCGGCGCGCTTGGCTGCCATCTACGGCGTGGCCCACGTCTCGACGGGCGATGCCTTCCGGGCCGCGGCCGGGAGCGGCTCCGAGCTCGGCCGCACGCTCAAGTCCTACATGGACAGGGGCGAGCTCGTGCCCGACGACGTCGTGGTGGGAGTGATCAGGGAGCACCTGTTCGGACCGGACGCCCCAGCCGGGTTCATCCTCGACGGCTTCCCCCGCAACGTGGGCCAGGCCGAGGCGCTGGCAGAAATGGCCGGTAAACGGGGCCTGGACATCGTGGTCGACCTGGAGGCCGACACTCAGGAAGTGCTGCACCGCATGGCCGGCCGGCGTGTCTGCACCAAATGCGGGGCCAACTACAACGTCGTGGACAACCCGACCAAGGTGTCGGGCCAGTGCGACGCGTGCTCAGGCCCGCTGGCGCAGCGAGATGACGACACCGAGGACGCCATCCGCCGCCGCCTCGAGATCTACGAGACGACGACGGCCCCGCTCATCGACTGGTACCGGGACCGGGGTTTGCTGGCCGCGGTCGACGCCATGGGCGACGTGGCCACCGTCACCGCCCGAGTGGTCGCCGCCGTAGAGGGAGTTCGCCAGGCCAAGACCATTGGCTAGCCTCAAGCTATGAGGCGCCGGCCCGACGAGATAGCCAAGATGCGCAAGGCCGGGCGGGTCGTGGCCGAGATGCTGGAAGTGACCTCGTCCGGCATCAAACCGGGGGTCACGACGGCACAACTGGATACCCTGGCCCGGGACGTGCTCAAACGCCGGGGGGCTCGCTCCAACTTTCTCGGGTACCACGGGTTCCCGGCCGTCATCTGCACCTCGCCCAACAACGTCGTCGTACACGGGATACCCGGGCCGTACGTCGTCCAGGAAGGCGACATCGTGTCGCTCGACTGCGGCGCCATCATCGAGGGCTATCACGGTGACGCCGCCGTCACGGTCGCGGTGGGGGATGTGCCGCCGAAAGTCGAGAAGTTACTGCGGGTCACCGAGGAGGCGTTGCACGCAGGGATAGCCCAGCTCGTCGACGGCAACCGTCTCCACGACGTCGGCCTCGCCGTCCAGACCGTGGCCGAGGGCGCCGGCTTCTCGGTGGTGCGCGGGTACGTGGGCCACGCCATAGGCACGCAGATGCACGAAGAGCCGGCCGTCCCCAACTACTGGCCCGGGACGCCCGGGCCCAAGCTGCGCAGCGGGATGGTGTTCGCGGTCGAACCCATGGTCAACGTGGGTGGTGAAGAGACGGTGGTGCTGGAGGACGGCTGGACCGTCATCACGGCGGACGGGAGCCTGTCCGCCCACTTTGAGCACACGATCGCCGTGACCGAC
>PMLI01000269.1 GCA_003158835.1 Acidimicrobiaceae bacterium | reverse complement strand
TCGTCGTCGTGGAAGGTCACTCCCCAGGCGCCGACCTCGGCCAAGCGGTGCACGGAACGAACGGGGTCGAGGGGTGCCCGGGTGGCATCGCCGAAGGGGTCCCGGCCCTGCCAGCCGACCGTCCACAACCCGAAGCTGAAGTGATCATCTCGTTTAGGTACAAAGAGCTCGTCCACCGGGTTCCTCCCATGTTTGTCGATGTCAACAACAAACCCTACACCTCCGATTTCCCCCCGGCAACAGGCTCGGGTGGGGCCGGCTCAGCCCCGTACAAGCTGCTGGCGCAGCGGCTCCCGGACCGTCGCGTTCTCCAAAGCGAAGGAGTCCGCCAGGGCCAGCAGCTCGCTGTCGTCCAGACCACCGAAGAGCTCGGCGTACTCGTCGACGAGAGGCTGGGCGAAGGTGATGTTCAGCAGCAAGGTGCGCACCCAGTCGAAGGCGCCCCACGGATAAGGCTGGAAGGTGGGGAACTCCCGGGCGATGAGGTCCTGCACCGGCTGGGTCACCTCTTTCGGTCCCTCTCCCGTACTGCCCCACTGGTCGGCCCCCAGCCGGTCCTTCTTGGCGACGAAACCGGCGAAGCGCTGGCGATAGGCGGAGCCGGGCGCCGCGCTCACCAGTCCCTGGCGCCCCAGGTCCTTGTACATCCAGATCGCCCAGCCGGCGTCGTGCTCGCGATAGATGTCGAGCTGGTCGGCCAGGATCTGACGGCGCTGCCCGTCCACAGCTTCGTCCCCGGTGTAGATGGGACCGAACTCCCCGACGTAGAGCGGCGTGCCGGTGCGGCGTGCGTACTCCGAGCGCTGCAGGAACTTTCGCTCCACCGCAGCGCGGTCGATGTACACGCCGTCGGTCATGCCGGGGTAAGGCCCGCCGCGCCCGAGGCCGGCGGGAACATAGTCGTGGCAGGTGTAGATGGTGTTGTCCCACGGCTCGTCGAAGATGTCGAACTCGGTCGAGTAGGTATTGCCGTCCACAAAGAGGGTGTGGTGGGGGTCGACGGCGCGGACCGCTTTCATCAGCCGCTGGTAAAAGGGCCCGATGACAACCCGGGACTCGTCCGCCGGTTCGTTGAGGAGGTTGTAGCCGCCCACCCACACGTCGTCCCTGTAGTGGTCCGCGATCTTCTCCCACAGGTTGACGACCCGGTCCTGGAAATGCCGGTGTTCCCAGAACAGCGCCCGGTGGGTGGCGTTGTCCGAATGCCAATGGTGGTTCTGAGAACCCGGCAGGGCGTGCAGGTCGATCACCGAGACGATGCCATGGGCGGCGCAGGCGGCAATGGCCCGGTCCAGATGGCGGAAGCCGTCCTCCTTTACCGTGAACGGGTCGGCGTCGTCCTCGAGGTGCCGGTAATTGACTGGGATCCGCACCGAGTTGAGGCCCGTCTGCGCTAGGAAGGCAGCGTCGGCCTCCCCAAAGAAGCTGGTGAGGAGCCTTTCGAAGAACATCTCGTAACGCGCCGGCCCGAGCACCCGCCGCACCGCCGCCCGCATGAGGGACTCGTTCGCTGCATAGCCGGTGATGAAGTTCTCCATGTTGAGCCAGCCGCCGATGCAGGCTCCTCGCAGGCGTACCGGCGCGCCGTGGACACCGAGGACCTGCTGGCCGCGCGTGCGGACGTAGGAGAGGGCGCCGGCGCTCACAAGTACGCTCCCTGGGCTGGGCTGGGCACACCGTGGTCCCGTGGCGCACGCACGATTTCCGGTACTCGCAAGGTTCCCCCCGATCAGCCCCGCCCTCGACCGCCGCCTCTGGCGGCGGTCGAGGGTACCGGCGAAGTCAATAGGATGTTGCCAATAGAATAGCTCGCAGTGTAGCGTTTGTTGGGGACGCCGACAAAAAGGGGAAATGATGGATGTAAAAGGGGGAAATGATGGATGAACGTCGTCTCTGTCAGCGCTGTTCGGTGACCGGGCCCGCGGCTGAGGCGTGACCGTCGACGTCCTCTCCCCCCGGCCGCTGGGGCGTACCGGATGGTGCGTGACCGGCCTGTGCGTTGGCACCGGAGAGCTCGGTGACATCCCTGTCTACGGCCAACCCGTGCCGCAAGAGCGTGCCCTGGCTACCGCTCGGCGCGCCTTCGCCGGGCCGCTCACGTTTGTGGACACCTCCAACGGGTACGGGCTCTCCGAGCAGCGTCTCGGTACAGTCCTGCGTGAGTTGGGCGGGGCCCCCGATGGTGTCCTGCTCGCCACCAAGATCGATCCCCCGGAGGGCGGTCCCTTCGACGGGCCCCGCGCCCGGGCCTCGGTGCACGAGAGCATGGAGCGCCTCGGCCTCGACCACCTGCCCCTCGTCCACCTGCACGACCCCGAGCGGATCCCCTTCGAGGAGGCGATGGCTCCGAACGGGCCGGTTGCCGCGCTGCAGCAACTTGTCGCCGAAGGCCTCGTGGACCACCTGGGGGTGGCGGGGGGGCCGGTGCACCTCCTGCGNNTGGTCGTGCTCACCCATAACCGCTGGACCCTGCTGGACCGGTCCGCCGCGCCGTTACTGGACGACTGCGCGGCGGCCGGCGTGGCTGTGCTCAACGGCGCCCCCTTCGGAGGCGGCATCCTGGCCAAAGGGCCGACGCAGACCACGAAGTACGCTTACCGGCCCGCTTCGGAGGCGCTCTTGGGAGCCGTAAACGCCATGCAGGAAGTGTGTGCTCGCCACGGCGTGCCCTTGGCCGCGGCCGCCCTCCAGTACTCCCTGCGCGAGCCGCGCATCACTTCCACGGTCGTGGGGATGTCCCGGCCAGAACGCTACGACGAAGCCCTGGATCTGGCCGCGCACCCGGTCCCCGACGAACTCTGGGCCGAAATCGATGAGATCGCCCCCGCCCCGGAGCATTGGCTCCAATGACCAGGGAGCACCAGTCCCAATGGGTTGCCCTACGGTTACGAGCCTTCTCCCCCAACCCCTGACAAGGTCCTCGACCATTACCAATCTCACTCAATAAAGGAAGGATAGCTATATGTCTCTATCAACCCGGCCGAAGGCAAGACTTCGGTCTCTAACGGCGGTGCTCGCTTCGGCCTGCCTCGCCGCTGTACCCCTTGTCGGCTCCGCTCCCGCTGCGCTCGCGGGCCCTCTATCCAACTCTGCGGCCGCCTCGGGCACGGTCAACTGGTGGGCCTGGAGCCCGACCAACGTGGCCACCGCCGACGCCGAGATCGCCGCCTTCAACAAGGTGTACCCGAACATCAAGGTCGTCTTCAAGTTGATCTCGATCCCGGACTGGGTGGCCACGCTGCGCCCGGCGCTCCTCTCGGGGCAAGGTCCCGACATCTTCGACATGCAGCCCGGCTCGTACGTGACGGAGTTCAACTCGTTCGCCCTTGATGCCACGCCGATGGCAGTGGCCGCGCTCGGGAGCAATTGGAAGTCCAAGGTGGCGCCGAGCGGCATCAGCGGCCTTATGTACAACGGCAAGCTGACCGGCCTGTCGATCGGGTCGGTCTACGCCGGCACGATCTGGGTCAACGAGAACCTGTTCCAGAAGTACAGCCTGACGCCGCCCACCACCTTGGCCCAGTGGGTGCACGTCTGCCAGGTGTTCAAGTCCCACAACCAGGGCTGCTTCGTGCAGGGCGCCTCGCAGGAGGGCTTTGACCAGGACACTTTGCAATCGATCGCCAACTCGGTCCAGCCGGGCGTGTGGACCGCCGCCTCCAAGGGCACGGCCAAGTGGTCGAGCCCCGTCATCGTCAAGACGTTTGCCATCTGGAAGGAACTGTTCAACGACGGCGTAATGCAGCCCGGCGCTCTCGCCGCCCTGCAGTACCCGGATGCCAACAACGACTTTCTCACCGGTAAGGACGCCATGATCATGAACGGCACCTGGTACATGGTGAACACCACCGTGGCCGGTCTCACCTCCGGCCAGTCGGCCGCCGGTCTGTCCAGCCCGAAGCCGTTCGTGGCCCGGCCGATCCAGTTCCCCGACGTGGCCGGCCTGGGCAACAAGAGCG
>PMLI01000128.1 GCA_003158835.1 Acidimicrobiaceae bacterium | reverse complement strand
CGGCGGCCCTCCACCCGTCCAGGCCCACGAAGCACACCGCCGCCGGCCGCAACCAGCCGACCAGCCAGGCCACCCGGCAAGCACCGGCCCGGTACTCAGCCGCGGCCAGCTCGCCGGCCCCCGTGGTGGCCCGCTTGACCAGGTCGGTCATGCCGACGCGGTCGACGGCGAGCATCCGCCACGGGTCACGGGCCCGGCTGGTGACGCCGGCGGCCACAGCTGCCTTCCAGAACCGGTTGGTGGCCCCGGCATAGCCGTGACCGGCGTCGGCGGAGACGAGGCTCGGGTTGAGGCCGCAGACCAGCAAGCGCAGCCCCGGCGCCACGAAATCGGGCAGGGTACGGCCCCGCCGGGCACTCACCCACAACCCTGTCCAGGCCTTTTCGACGGCGACGTCCACGAAACCGGCCCCCGTCAGGGCCCGCGCCAGGGGCTCGGGCTCCCAACCGAAGAAGGCCCGCCCGGGCAGGTCGTCCTCCGAGATGAAGTCTCCCCCTTCAACCAGCGAGATCGTCACCGGTGCGCCTACCGCCATCGCATGGTGAAGATGGGCCAGGGCCATGGGCAGCCGGCCGGCCGGCACATGCAGGTAGGAATTGTGGGCCCACGCTCCGCCCAGCGACTGGTACCGGAACGGCAGCGCCTCGAGGTCGGCCCGGGCGCCGCGCTCGCNNGGCCCGCCGCCACCATGGCGGCGGCGGCGTCGACCCCGACAACGGCGTGGCCGGCCACTGCCAAGTAGGGCGCGTAGCCGCCGGGACCACACCCGAGGTCGGCCACGGGCCGGCCGGGCAGGGTCGCCTCGGCCAACGCCCGGGCCCGGCCGCCGTGCACGGGCGGGCGGTGGCGGGCGTAATCACCGGCGTGTCCTTCGTAGATCGCGATCGTTCGCTTCTCGATGCGGCCATACTGCCTCCCGGCCTGGCGCGCCGAGACGCACGCCGGCGAGTTAGCGCGCTGGGCTCGACGGACGGGCCGATGCGCCCGTGCCCGCGGCCCGGCGCGCTATTTGGGAAGGCTCCCGGCCAGCAGGAACAGGTCGACGAGAGCGATGGCGGTGTTCGCGGCCATCAGCCCCAGGCCGAGCCAGGCGGATGGCCCGGCACCCGTCCTCCGCACCGTCGCGAACGCGAGTTCTTGCTGGGTGAAGGTCGTGACGCCTCCCCGACCACCCATGCGGTCCCAGCGACGGCCGGTGCTCATCAGCCCGAACCTTCTCCGGCTCCGGTGGGGCGGACGCCACGGACCGGCAACACCTGTTCAAGGAAGATCAATAACTGACGGGCCAACGAGAGCACGACCAGCGCCATGGCGATGAACCAGTCGCTTCGGTAAAGCTTCCGCCCGACCGCTACCTCTATCGTCAGGACGCCCAGCGCCAGCAGGGTCGGCAGGAACGGTACGACCAGGGACCTCAGACCTGACGGTGCGGGGCCCCGGGCGGGCTCGAGGCCCTCAGCCCCACTCGCACCAAAGGCGCCCAGGGCCAGGCCCAGGTAACCGGCCACCCAGCCGACATCGACCAGCTGACCGACGGTGTAGCGTCCCACCTCGCTCAAGTAGGCGTAGGTGCTGTCGGCCACCGACATGGCCACAAGCCCACCGAGCACGCAGCCCAGGGCGAAGCGGTCGCCGGCCGACATCTCCCGGATGAGGCCGACAACGAGAAAGACCATGATGACGTCGCCGAACGGGTACGCGACCGCCACGATGCCACCGAGACTGGTCAGGTTGGTTTGGCGCCAGAGCGGCCCGAGCACGAAGGACCAGCTCAGGTAGAACAGAGCGGCGGCGACAACGACCCCGTCGAAGGCCACCCTCGCTCTACGCTTTCGGCCCATGGACATGGCCGGATGGGACACGAGGGCGCCGACCACCAGCGGGATGGCGGACAAGTAACCCAGGTCCGCCCACGAAGGGACGGGCACGGCGACGCGCAGGACGATGCCGTACACGGCCCAGATCACTTCGGCCACCGTCCAGGCGCCACACGCCGCCGCCAGCAGCAGCCAGAAGCGACGGACGGTGTCCCCCCGGGTCAGGCCGGCCCGGAGGCACAGCAACGCGGCGACGAGGGCGGCCAGCGCCGTCGCCACGTCGTCGAAGTCCTGGACTGAGCTCGCCCCACCGACCCGCAACTTGAGCCAGGCCGCGAAGACGGCGATGGCCACCAGGACGACGGCGCTCGCCCTGGCCCGGCGCCGCTTCCAGGAGACCCGAGGCGCGGGGCCCTCGTCTACACCCGGCGCCGGAGCACGGTTCATAAAGGCCTATCGTGATGCCGTCGCTCACTTAGCAGAGGCGAAAGTCCCTATGTAGCCGCAGCGGCACCGACGATCCAGGAGGACAGAAGACGGATGGGAGCTTCGTCGATCGTGTTGGCGGGCCGCTACTACCGCAACTACCCGGTAAGCGCCCCGCTCGGTCACGCCGAGGAGATCTTCGAGCTCGAGCTTGACCGGACGGTCTTTATCATCATCGACGTCTACGGGCAGGGGTTCGGAGAAGAGGGCGAAGCAAAAGGCGTCCCGGAGCTTTACCGAAAGTGGATCCGCGACAATCGGGATACCGTCGTCAACCACATCGTGCCCGCCAAAGCAGCCGCAAAACGGCTTGGCTTACCGGTCATCTATCTGACCAATTACCTGTCACCGGCCTTGACCCCACAAAGCGAACTGCGCAAGGTTTCGCTGCGGGTGGACGGGACCGACCTGCTCGAAGCCTGGCGAGAACCCAACGACATCTTGACCATGTCGGATATCATCGCGCCGGCGGAGGGCGAGTTCCTCATAAAAAAGCAACATTACTCAGGGTTCTTCGAGACCCACCTGGACTCACTGCTGCGCGGCCTGGGCGCTCGCAACCTGGTCACGGTGGGGTTCGAGAGCCAGGTGTGCCTGGGTACGACCGTCACCGACGCCATGTACCGCAACTACAGGGTGTTCGTACTGCGTGATGCGATCGCCACGGCCGAATGGGAGGAGACGGCCCAGGAGCGTTGGGCTAATTTCCTGGCCGTGCGCTTCATCGAGACCCACGTGGGCGTCACCTGCACCACCGCGCAATGGACCGAGGCCTGCCGGGCCTCGGCTGCGGGGCGCTGAGCGCGGCGCTACGAGCCGAGCCCAGGGCCACGGTCGAAAGTCAGAGACGCCGCGAACACATCGACGAAGGCCGGGTGCACCGTCAGTTCCACGTAGCGCACCTTTTGGGCCAGTCGGTCCGCCAATACCCGTGCCTCCCGCGACAGCAGCAACTGCTCCGCCCCCCGCCCGGCGGCGTTGCCCACCTGGCGGTAGCGCTCCCGCGGGACATCCACCAGCAGTCCCACCCGTACCGCGCTCTCCAGGTCCAGATAGGTCCCGAAGGCACCCGCCACCACGACGCTGTCCAGGTGGGCGGTGTCGATGCCAGCCTCGCGCAATAGGAGCTCCGTACCGGCCCGGATGGCACCCTTGGCGAGCTGGATCTCGTTGATGTCCGAGCGAGTGAACACGACGTCGCGGCCATGCCCAGTCCGTGACGCCGGCACCAACAAGCAGGTGGGCCCGCCGGCGGCCCGGCTCACCAGGGGATGGTCCTTGGACAGAGCTCCTCGCTCGTCGATGATCCCCGCCTCGAGCCCCTGGGCTATGGCGTCGAGGATGCCCGAGCCGCAGATGCCGACGGGCGCTTCTCGCTCCACGGTCTGCACCTGGAAACCGCCCTGATGAAAGCGCACGTGCTCGATGGCGCCGGGGGCCGCCCTCATCCCGTCGTGGATGTGTGCCCCCTCGAACGCCGGTCCCGACGCGGTCGAGCAACTCCAGATGGCACCCTGGTGGGCCAGGCTGATCTCGGTGTTGGTGCCGATGTC
>PMLI01000241.1 GCA_003158835.1 Acidimicrobiaceae bacterium | reverse complement strand
CCAGCCTGGTGCCGGTCAGACGCGGCGTATGGCCATGACGGCGACGTCATCGATCAGGGGCGAGGAGAAGTCACGGGCCGCTTCGAGCAAGGCCTTGCAAATTATGTTGGTGTCCTGGCCCGGGTCCCGGCGCACGAGTTGGGCCACGCGGTCCTCGCCGAAAAGCTGCCCACCCGAGCGGGCTTCGGTTAATCCGTCGGTATAGATGACCACCAGGTCCCCGATCTCGAGCGGCAGGTCCCGGGAGAAATAGGTGGCATTCGGGTCCAGGGCCAGCAGCGGTCCCGTGGCCCGCAACGGGCGCATGTCCCCGCGCTGCCACACGAAGGCCGGGGGGTGGCCGGCCGATGCATGGCGCATGGTGGCGGCTTCGGTGTCAAATATGACGATGCAGCACGAAACCATGTCCTCGGGCCGGCCCAGGGTCGACAGCGTCTTGTTGAGCTCTTCCAGGGCCTGGGCCGGGTCACGGTACTGGCGCAGGAATATTCGCAGTACGTGCTTCACCTGGAAGGCTGTGATGGACGGCTCTATGCCGTGCCCGGCTACGTCGCCTATTACGACGGCCAACCGGTCGGGGCTGGTCGGGAAAACGTCATAGAAGTCGCCCGCCATCATCCCAGTGCCGGGCTCGTAAACCCAGCCGATGTCAAAACCGTCATAAGTAGGCAGGGTTTCGGGCGCCAAGCGGGCAGCCCAACGCCGAGGGGCCAGGTCCTCCTGGGCCAGTACTTCTTCGGCCCGCCTCTCGAGACGGGACCGTTGTTCGGCCAGGCGGGCCTCGGCCAGGAACCGGGGGGCGTAGCGAAGGGAGAAGACGGCGGGGATAGTGACGGCGAGGAGCAAGATCTCGAACCACGCCGACGTGGAGAACGAGGCGAGTACCAACCCGCCGGCCAGCACTGCGTACAGGACGGCGGCGTGAAGGTCCTTGTTGTAAGCGCTGCGGGCCAGCTTGGCCGCCTCGGAACTGGTCCCCGATGTCAGCGTTTCCTCCTCGATGCGCCGGGCCGCTCGCAGCAGCCGGGCGGCTGCCCGGGCCCACACGATGGCGGCGATGGCGCAGACAGCTCCGGCGGCGGCCAGCCACGGCTGGGGCAGGACGTCCGTCAAGTGGGACGTCCCGCGCACGGCCAGGACCGGATAGGCGGAAAGGCCGGAGCCAAGGACCGGCATGAGCTCAAGGCTAGTGGAGTCCCGATTGCGGGGCAGGGCCGGCACCCCGGGCGGGGCGGGGTTCGTCAGGCGGCGGCCCGCTCTGCCGTCCCGGGCCAGGGGCAGGGCCGGGGTGGCGGGGGTCGTCGGGGGGGACGAAGAGCCTCTTGCCACTACCCTCCACCAATGCCCAACCCTGAGTGGTCTTGAGGGAATGGTGGTGGCGGCACAGCCGGTCCAAAAGGTCGAACATGGTGACATGAGTGCGGGCCCAGTCGGCCCGGTGGTCGGTCTGTAAGAAGGAGGCCCGCACCCCGCAGCCTTGCGCCGCGCAGGTGGGGAAGAGCCAGTCCAGAGCGGAGCGCTGGTAGGCGTTGGGGCGCCGGCCCAGGTGGGCGACGCCGATGACGTCCTTGCCCTTGGTGGCAATGGCTTTGAGGAACGGGTCCTCGGAGCCGATCAGGTCGAGGACGACCTGGGGGCTCACGGTGCCGAAGCCGGCCACCTCGCACGTCTCGCCGTCTACGGCATAGCCGCGCACCAGAGCGCTGTGGTCGACGCGCACCATGACCTCGTAGCCGGGGGCCTTACCGGCCCCGCCGGCCAGGGCCACTAGGCCGTCGAAGGCGTAGACGTGGGGAGCTTCGTGCCGGCCCTCTCGCCGGGCGGACTCGAAGGCCTCGTCGGCCAGGGCCTGGACCGCGGCCATGACCCTGGCCCCGTCCTCGGGCAGGCCCTGGGCGTGCAGTTGCCAAGTGCCGAAGGGGTCGGTCCATTGCCGCAGGCTGCGAGCGGCGCGCACCGAACGGCGCCGGGCCTCTAGGTCCGCGGCCGCCGCCCGGGCCCGGCCCGCCTCCTCGGCCAGTTCGGACAGAGAACCGGTGCGGGCCTTTTCGAGCAGCCGGCCCGTGGCGCCCGGGTTGGCCTCGGCCGCCCCCGTCACCAAACTGGCTTGCGGGCGGGACAGCTCGCCGGCCCGGGCCGCCGCCGCCACCTCGGGCAGCCCGGCCATGGCCTGGCCCGCTTCGATGGCCCGGCGGGCCTCGCCCATGGACGTGCCCGACGCCTGGGCCAACGCTTCGGCCGCCTGGCGCTGGGCCAGGGCCTTTTTGGCCGGGAAGCTACTGCCCGCCCCGCCCGCCAGGCGGGCCGCCACCAGGCACGAGATGGCCGCCGCCATCTTTTCTATGGCCCCGGCGTCGGCCAGGAGGCCGGCCAACTGGGCCGGCGCCACCAGGGCGGCGTCGAAGCCGGCGGCGTAGCTGCTCACCGCCTGTCTCAGCTCAGCCAACGTAAGGCACATGGACCGGCTCCTTTTAGACGCGCCACTTCCAAAGTCGAAGACCAGCCCGGGGCCGGTGAGAAACGCTCTCCTCCTCTAGCAGAGGGAACGTATGTTCGTAGACTACCACCGGGGGGTGACCGGAAAG
>PMLI01000484.1 GCA_003158835.1 Acidimicrobiaceae bacterium | reverse complement strand
GCTCGTTACCAGTACCGAGGACCCGTCCCTGCCCCTGACCGACGTCCAATGGGTGCTTGGCCACGCCCAGCTCACCACCACGCAGATCTACCTGACGCCGCGCCAGGAGGACGTCGTCCGCCGGGTGCTCGCTCACCACGCAGAGCAGGTCCAGCGGTCCGCCGAGCGCCGCTGCCCGCCCCCGGCGCCCGGTTACCGCCCCGAGACCTTGGACGTGCTGTTCGCCAGGGGCACCAGGTGACGGCCGTCCTCAGCCCCACCCAGGCCCCTACGGGGTTACTCGGCGCCCCTGAGAAGCCAGGCCCAGCGCGCCGCGGTCCAATGGCCTACCAGGACCTGCTGGCCAGGTTCCCGCCTCGCCCAGTGGCGGCGTCTTGGCCGGGCATGGCCCGCAGCCGCGCCCAAGTGCTCGACATCGGGAGGTCCGCGCTGTCCGGGCTGAAGGACCCGAACTGGGCAGGGAAGCGTCGCCGGGGGTTCTACGCGCTGATCGACTGGCTGGAGGGCCAACCTGGAGGTAGTTGGCAGGAACGCTGGCTCTCCAGCGGGGCCGACGCTGCGGGCGAAGAGTGGCCAGCCTTACCCGCGGCCTGGCTGGGGCGGCAAGGCAAGTTCTCCAAGGGGCACTTGGGGCTCTTGGCCGGCGCGCTGGTCATGTTGGTCGGCGCCGACATCGTGCGCCCCACGCTCGCCTGGTTGCTGACGGGTGGCAAGAGCCGCAAGCTCACCAGCAACATGGCACGCGCCCGCGACGCCGAAGGCTTCGAGAGCCTCCGCCTGGCGTGCGAGGGCGACCCGGGCATCAGCCCTGACGCCGAGGCGCACATTGCTTTCCGCTGTGCGGTCATCGCCGCCGCCAAGGGCGGCCGGTTGGCCGACATCACCGTCGGCGACGTCTTGGAGGTCCTCGACGCCGAGACCGGGCTCCGGGGCTATGCGCCTGATGGCCAAGCCACCTTCAAAGCGCTGCAGGCAATAGGTGTGCTCGGCCCAGCCGTGCCCACCTTGCGGGAGCTGCGCAACACCGGCCAGCTGAGCGTGGAGGAGATCGTGGACCGTTACCCGGTCGCCTCCCGCCCTATGCGCGACCTCTTTGTCGGCTACCTGAAAGAGCGCCAGCCCGCTGTCGACTACGCCACTTTGCTGACGCTCGGTTACGCACTCGTGAGGTGCTTTTGGACCGACCTGGAGGCCCACAACCCGGGGATCAGCACCCTCAGGTTGCCGGCCGAGGTCGCCAGCGCCTGGAAACAGCGGCTGCGGACCAAGAAGGTGGCCACCCCTACGCCCTCGGCCGAGGTCAGCGCCGAACGCCTCAGCTACCTCAACACGCTCGCCACCGTGCGAGCTTTTTACCTCGACCTGGCCGAGTGGGCGTTGGACGACCCCGCCCGCTGGGGCCCGTGGGTGGCGCCCAGCCCGGTCCGCCGGGACGAGCTGAGCCGGCGCAAGGAGCTGCGGAGGCGCAAGGCGCGCATGGATGCCCGGACCCGCGAGCGCCTGCCGGTCCTGGCCCAGCTTGCCCGTGCCACCGACCAGTGGCGCAAGGATTCGGCGGCGCTGCTCGCCGCCGGCCGGCAAGCTTCGCCCGGAGATCTGTTCGGCCCGGCCGATCAGGTCCTCGTCCGCGCTGGCCGTCGTTACGCAGCGCCCGGGAGCGTCTGGGCGCAGCTCCCGGCGGGCGGTGAGCCGAGGTTGCTAAACCGCGAGGAGGAGCACGCCTTTTGGGCCTGGGCGGTAATAGAGGTGCTGCGGTTCACGGCCATAAGGGTCGAGGAGCTGTTGGAGCTCAGCCACTACTCGTTGGTCAAGTACCAGCTGCCGACGACAGGCGAGCTCGTCCCGCTGCTCCAGGTCGCCCCCTCCAAGACAGACGCCGAGCGCCTCCTGGTCGTCAGCCCGGAACTGGCCGACGTGTTGAGCGAGGTCGTCTGCCGGGTACGCCGCCCAGACGGGGCGGTCCCCTTGGTCCGGGCCTGGGACTACCACGAGCACATATGGCTCCCGCCCTCCCCACTGCTTTTCCAGCGCCGGCTCGGCGCCGTGGACCAGGAGCTGGGCATCGGCTTCGTCCACAAGCTCTTGGACGAGGCGTCGACCCGGTCGGGCTTGGTCGGCCAAAACGGCAGACCGCTCCACTGCAGCCCGCACGACTTCCGGCGCATGTTCATCACCGACGCCATCTTGAACGGCCTGCCCCCTCACATCGCCCAGGTGATAGCGGGCCACCACGACCTGAAGGTCACCATGGGTTACAAGGCGGTCTATCCCGAAGAGGCGCTCCAGGCGCACCTCGCGTTCCTCGCCCGGCGCCGTGCGCTGCGCCCCAGCGAGGAGTACCGCACCCCCACACAAGAGGAATGGCAAGCTTTCTTCGGCCATTTCGAGAGGCGCAAGGTCTCCGTGGGGACCTGCGGGCGCACCTTTGAGACGCCGTGCATCCACGAGCACGCCTGCGTGCGCTGTGCGTTGCTCTGGCCCGACCCCACCCAACGAGAACGTCTCATCGACATCCGCGACAACATCGTTGCCCGGATCTCAGAAGCCCGGCGCGAGGGTTGGCTGGGCGAAGTCGAGGGTCTCGAAGTCAGTTTGGCTGGTGCCGAAGACAAACTTGGCCAGATCGAGAGCACAGCTGCCAGTCTCCTTGAGAATGTTCCCGTCGTGGGAGCCGCCCTCTAACGACGGGAAAACACCAGAACCGTCCAGNNACGCCACCATGGCCTACCTGGACGGGGTCGTCACCGACCGCGGCGGGCGGCGGGGGCCCCCGAGCGCAGGAGTGCACCCCCACCGGAGGGCTCACCTGGCCGGTCCCACGCCATGCCACCACCCGGTCGGGCGATCCCCAGGTCCACGACCATGTGCTCGTCGCCAATGTCGTGGCCATGGGCGACGAGCGGGCTGGGTGGAAGGGCCTGGACACCGGGCAGTTGCGTGACCACCTGCACGCCGCCACCGCCGTCGGGCGCATGGCGGGAGCCGCCAAGGCGGTCGAGCTCGGCTACGGCATTGAGGCCGACCCCGGGCCGTCGGGGCGCCTGGGCGATTCGGCCATCGCCGGCATACCCCGGGAGGCCTGGCAGGTCCACGGCACCCGCTCGGCCCAGATCGACGGCGCCGTGGGCCGGGACGCCTCCTTTAGGTCGCGTTCAGTGGCGGCCCGCGCCACCCGCGACGGCAAGGGCCACGACAACGTGGAGGACCTGGTGGGCCGGTGGCGGGACGAGCTGGCCCGAGCCGGCTACCCGCCCATCGAACTGGCCAACTCGATCGAGAGGGCCGGCCTTGCCTACCAGCCGCCGGGCCTGGCGGTGATCGACGAGCTGGCCGGCCAGCTGCTGGCGCCGGGAGGCCGCCTGGCGCAGGACAAGACCTTCACCCGGGACGACGTAGCCGTCGCCGTCGCCCCCACCTGCGCGGCCTGCCCGTCCCAGCCCTGGACAAGGTGGTCGAGAACGTCCTTTCCCATGACAATGCGCTGGCGTTGGATATGGTGGCGGGCGCCCGGGAGCCGGCGTGGGCAGCGGCGTGCGTGATCGAGGACGAGCGCCACCGATTACGCGATCGTCAAGTCCTGAGAACCCGCTTGGGCTTTAGCGCCCAGATCCACCATTATGGTCGGCTCGTTGCCGACATCTCAGTTCGGGGTCAACGGCTGGCCATCGCTCCGGCCCCCCAAGCCGAACCCGTCGACCACCGCCTCGAGCGCCCTGTCCATGAGGGTAAACGTTTCTGCGTCGTCGAAGTCTTCGACCCAGAACTCGAAGATCGTCGTGACGACGGCGATGAGGGCGCCGGCAGCAAGCAACGCCATCTTGGGCTCGGTGCCGACCGGGAGCCTCTGGGTGAGGATCTCGGCCAGCTGTTCCTGTGTGCCGTGGCGCCTCACCAGCCAGCGGCTCCTGAGCACGGGGGTGCGCACGACCAGGGCGAACAGCCTGAGCGTGCGGGGGTCCCGCTGGGCGGTCCCTAACCAGGAAGCAGCCGCCGCCTTCACTGCGTCTAGGACCGGCTCCTCCTTTGGGCGGTCGCGGAACGCTGCGGTTATCGCTTGGGCCTCATTGACGAGGATTTCGTCTAGTACGTCCTCCTTGGATGGGAAGTACCGGAAAAACGTCCTCGGGGACACCTCCACGGCAGCGACTATTTCCTCCACCGTCACTGCCTCGTAGCCGCGCTCGAGGAACAGCCGCGCCGCCATCTCGGCCAGCTGTCGGCGCGTCCTCTCCATCCTCCGCTCTGTGAGGGAGGGAGAACGGGGCTGCTCGCTCTGGGCCCCAGCTGCGACCGACCTCAGCGGGGCATCAACCATGGGCTCGCCCTCCAATCGCACAGCTACATCGTACATCCTCGAACCGTGACGATGGCATACTATGTTAGATGGCATAAAGCGTCATCTAGCAGAGCACGCCAAGGAGGAGCCATGGGCGTTATAGGAACCCCAGCGGGTGCCCAGCAGGTCGGGCCAGGCGGGGACGAGCGAGACCGCAGCAACGCAAGTGGCCACACTGGGGGGATCCGGGGCAATGGCACCTGGGTCCTTATCACCGTGGGGCTCGCCGTCGCGATGGTGGGCCTCGACGGCACCATCGTTGCGGTAGCCAACCCCTACATAGCCAAGGGCCTGCACTGCAACCTCTCAGATCTGCAGTGGGTAGCCAACGCCTACCTGCTGGCCCTGGCAGTCCTGCTCGTCCCGATGGGCAAGGTCGGCGACCGCTATGGCCGCCGGCTGCTCATGCTCATAGGGACGGCCGGCTTCGCCCTCAGCTCGCTCGGCGTCGGTCTTATGGGCTCGATCAGCGGCGTTATCGCCTTCCGAGCGGTGCTTGGCGTCTTCGGTGCGATGTTGATGCCGAACACGCTCGCCATCGTCCGCAGCGCGTTCCCCAAGGAGCGGCTCAACTTCGCGGTCGCAGTGTGGGGCGCCGCTGCGGCAGTCTCGGTGGCAGCCGGTCCCGTGGTTGCGGGCTTGCTCGTACAGCATGCTTCGTGGCCATGGTGCTTCTACATCAACCTTCCCATCGGAGCCGTGACCGTCCTGCTCGGCCTGTTCACGCTCGCTGAGAGCCCANNCCATCACAGGCACCACGTCGACATCCCCGGGCTCGTGTTGGTGGCCGGCGGCCTGTTCTGTGTCGTGTTCGGCCTGGTGAAGGCCGACACCTGGGGGTGGGGGGACGCAAAGACCATCGGGTTTCTTTGCGGCGGCATCGTCCTGCTCGTCGCTTTCGGTTTGGCCGAACTGAAGGCTGTGGCGCCCTTGGTACCGATGCACCTGTTCAGCAGTCGCCGGATCACCTTTGGCTGCGTGGCGACGGTCCTCGTGTTTTTCTCGCTGTTCGGCGTGCTCTTCTTTATTTCCCTGTACCTGCAGAACGTGCACGGCTACGACCCTGTCGCCACCGGCCTCAGGGTCCTGCCCATCAGCGGCGCTTTCGTGTTCTCCTGCCCCCTGGGCGGCTACCTGAACGAGCGGTTTGGGCCACGTGTGGCGGTGCCGTTCGGGATGTTCTTCATTTCGCTTGGGTTGGCAGGGCTGCTGTGGCTCGAACCGATGTCATCCTACGTCCATGTCTGGGTGCCCTTCGTGGTGCTGGGCTTCGGCATAGGCCCCGTGGTCGTGTCCGCGTCCTCCGCCATCGTGTCAAGCGCACCTGTTGACGACGCCGCCATCGCAGGCAGCCTCCAGTCGACCTCGCTGCAAATAGGCGGCGTGCTCGGCACGAGCGTCCTCGGTTCCGTACTGACGACAAGGCTGGGGCATGTGCTGTTCGCCAAGTTGACGGCATCCGGCGTCCCGGCCACCGTCGCCACCGAGCTGCAGCAGGCCAGGCAGCTCATCGCCCAGGGTGTCGCGCCCACCGTGGCCGGGGCGCCCGCTCCTCTGCAGCACGCCATAGTGGCCGGGAGCCGAGCTTCGTTCATGAGCGGGTTGCACGTTGCCATCCTCGTGGCTGCCATTGTCTCGTTCGTAGCAGTACCTGTAGGGCTCCTGATGAACGACCGCCCCGACTGGGTCGAAGACCCAGCGGAGGCCGCTGGGGCCAAGACGGCCCTCACCGTCTAGATGAAGGCCCCCGGCATTGCAGAGGCCCTGCAGCACTGGCACGGCCGAAAGAGCGATGTGAAGGCTTGGCCTGGCAGCTCGACATCTCGCCCGGCCCCAGCGCCAGGGGCCGTGACTCGTCGTGGCACCTGTGGGCTGGAAGACTTTCTGTGGACGGCACTGAGGAGCGCCGGGAAGGAGACCTCATGGCCGGGATAAAAGTCATTGCCGATAGTGCCTGTGATCTTCCGGACAACCTTGTCGAAGACCTTGGGATCGGGATAGTCCCGCTCGACGTCCGGCTGGGCGAGTGGGGACCAGAGGAGATGAAGCGGGTCGGCCCGGGCGAGTTCTGGCGCCGCTGCGCCATGACCGGCGCCGTGGCCGAGACCTCTTCCCCCTCACCTGGCACCTTCGCGGAAAGCTTCGCCCACGCCGCCGACGAAGGGTGCCCGTCCGTAGTCTGTCTCACGCTCTCCTCTGGCCTGTCGGGGACCTACCAAGCTGCGCGCGCGGGGGCCGAGGAAGTGCGGGGACGAGTCGACGTCCGAGTCGTCGACACTCGGACGGTGAGCGTGGGCGAGGCGATGGTCGTGCTGGAAACGGCCAGGGTCGGTGCCGCCACCAACGACCTCGACCTCGCCGAGGCGGCAGCTCGGGCGGTCGTCCCGAACGTCCAAGTGTTCTGCACGTTGGACACTATGGACAACGTACGAAAAGGGGGCCGGATCGGGGCGGCCAGGGCCTTCTTGGGGTCACTCCTTTCGGTCAAGCCGGTCCTGGAAATCCGTGACGGCGTGGTCAAGGGGGAGTCGCGCCAGCGTACGCGTGCCCGGTCCCTCCAGTACCTCGTGGGCTTGGTGAAAAGAGCCGGCAAGCTGGACGCGCTGGCCGTGGCCCATGCTGCGGCGGTGGACCTCGACCCCTTCCTGGACATGCTCGCCGGCGTGTTCCCGCGCGAGAACACCCTCGTCAACTACCTCGGCCCGGTGATCGGGACGCACGGCGGCCCGGGGTGCCTGGGCGTTGCCTATCTGCGAGCGGGGGCCGCTTGACAAGAGGCGACCGCGCCGGCTCGCAAGCCGGGCCGTGACGTTGTGCTCCCCAATTTCGTGCAGGTCGCCCAGATCGCGGTGAGTGTCGGCCTGGACGGCACCGCACCTGAGGCTGGACCACCGGACCGGCAATAATCGGCAGGGGCAACGAGCCGATCGACGAGATAGCACCCTTGCAAGGTGGGTCCTTGACCGAGATGGCTTAAGGCCTACGAGCGATCGAGATGCCGACTCTCGAAGAAGGGAGTCCGACAATGGATGACCAAACAGCCGCCGGCGCGGGCGGTCCCGAAGCACTGCCGGAACCGGCGCGTGCTGACCCGATAGCAGGAGAGCTTGTCACCGAGACGTTCGAGTACGACGGTGGGCGGCAGGTCACGGTGTACGTCCCGCCGGATCCGCCCGAGGCAGTCGTGTTCGCCGGTGACGGTCAGAGGATCTCGAAGTGGGGCGGGTACCTCGAGGCGGCCGACGTGCCGTCCACGATGATCGTCGGTGTACACGGGCTGACCGATGAGATGCCGCGGCTCCAGGAGTACTCACCGGTCTTTGACGAGGAACGGTTCGCGGCACACGAGAGGTTTTTCGTAGACGACGTCGGCCGGTGGGCGCGGTCGCGGTTCGGAGTCGCGCTGCCCGCCGAACGCGCCGCGGTGTTTGGTGTCTCGGCGGGTGGAGAGCTCGCGCTCGCCCTCGGGCTTCGGCATCCGGACGTCTACGGTGCGGTCTTCTCCAGCTCGCCGGGCGCGGGTTACAAGCCGACTGGCGAGATGCCGAGTTGGATTCCGCGCGTGTACCTCGTCGCCGGCACGCTGGAGCCGTTTTTCCACGACAACGCGACCCGATGGGCGGTGGCGCTGCGAGGTGCAGGTGCCGATGTCGTGATGAGCGAGCGGGTCGCGTCGCACGGCGAGGCGCTGTGGCGAGGAGAGTTCCCACTGATGGTGGCGTGGGCGTTTGGACGGTGATGCATCGCTGTGTTTGGTCGGCGGTCGCGCGCCCCGTTCCGGTCAGGCGAAGGGCACGTGCGTCGAAGGCGAACGACGTATTGACGCCGACTCCGAGGTCTACGTCTTAGCCGCCGCTCGCTCCTTGCCTTAACAACTCGAGGCCGTCGTACACGCGAGGTCGGCTAACAGCCGTAGGTCGCGGTCGAGGGTGGAGGGTCAAGTCGCAGCTCACAGGCTGATTCGGGCCCACTGGCGCAGGGTGACGAAAGGCCAGGGTTCGGTGCCAGCCGAACTGGCCGTCGGACCGCGAGTTGTACCGCTGACCTTGCACCGTCTTGGGCTGACGAGTATTGACGCGAGGTTGAAAGGCGCGTCCTCGCCGCTCTGGGGCCTCCGGGCGCTGCGGTGAAGGACCAGCGATCGGACTCGGCATTTCCGGGAGCCGCGCCT